>DAIQOU010000288.1:0-6109 GCA_036787725.1 Bacteroidales bacterium | reverse complement strand
CAAAAGAATTGCCTTGTGTTTTCAATAACTGGGGGGTATTTTACAAAGGAAAATTTGAGACAGTGAATTTATTGGACGTCGCCTACTTACAGAGAATACTCAAAAAATAAAAATACGGTGAAAGCCCGGGTGCATACTACATTCTGTAAATACAATTTCGTTTTTTTCACTCTTCCTACTGCCGGCACCAATACATCGCGTTGCTATTCCCGAAAGAAAAGCAGTAGTTTGTGTGCATAAGGGCCCTTATGAAGAACTTACCAAAATTCACAATGAAATGCTAAATATATCACATCTTCACAAAATCACTACCTTTAGACGATAAACATTAAATAAAAAGAATATATGGAAATTAAAAGCAGATTTGATCATTACAATTTTAATGTACTGGACTTGGAAAAAAGTATCTCGTTTTATCATCAGGCATTAGGTTTAAAGGAAGTACGAAGGATGGAAGCATCGGACGGTTCCTTCATTCTGGTTTACCTGACGGACGGAAAAACCGATTTTACCTTGGAACTAACTTGGTTACGCGACAGAAAAGAACCTTACAACCTGGGAGAAAATGAGATTCATTTATGTATGAGAGTAGAGAATGATTACAACGAAACCCGTCGGTTCCATAAAGAAAAAGGGTGGGTTTGCTATGAAAACACGGAAATGGGCTTATATTTTATCAACGATCCCGACGGATACTGGATTGAAATCCTCCCTGTTTAAAGGGATAAATCATGGCTTTATCTCGCAGAACATTTATTAAAAAAGCAATACTCGGCTCCCTATTGGCCGGCATGCCTTCCCGGATATTTGCCGGAAACGAGGGAAGATGTTTTATGGACAAACTGTTGCCCGCCCCTGTTTCGGGAGGATTCAGGATGCCGGGATATTGGGTATGGGGCTCTTCTGTTATCAAAGGAGAAGATGGAAAATATCATATGTTTGCCGATCGATGGAAAAAAGAATTGGGGTTCCATGCTTGGGTCACTAATTCGGAAGTTGTACATGCGGTATCCGACCGGCCCGAAGGTCCTTATACTTTTTCGGAAATCGCACTGCCGGTTAGAGGAGTAACGTATTTTGACGGATTGGTCACTCACAATCCGAGAATAATTTTGTACCACGGAACTTACTATTTATACTACTTCGGTACCACTTACGATTTCCCTCCGCCTCTCCCGGATCAACCTTGGGAGAATGATTGGTTTGAACGTGCCTGGATGAATAAGCGCATCGGCGTGGCTTGGTCCAACTCGTTATATGGTCCCTGGAATCGACAAGAACATGCCGTAATCGAACCGCGGAAAGGAAAATGGGATGCTACCATTACCACCAATCCGTCGCCGGTAATTAACCCGATTACCGACAAAATCCTGCTTATGTATAAATCTTCGCCTGTCAATTCTTCCCCTCCTTTATTATTGGGAGTAGCAGAATCATCCGATCCTTTAGGAAACTTTACACGATTATCGGATCAACCCATATTCCGGTTCGACACAGAAGATCAACAAGATAACGATGTGGAAGACCCATTTGTTTGGCATAACGGAAAGCAGTATGAACTGATTATGAAAGATAGGTTCGGCCATATTTGCGGAGAAGAAGGAGGAGGAATACATGCTACCTCTGCAGACGGAATAAAATGGGATCTGTCCTCTCCGGTAAAAGCTTACTCGCGGACCATCCAATGGGAAACGGGTACTTCGACCTTACAGGCCAATTTCGAACGCCCTTTTTTACTGATAGAAAACGGCAAACCGACTCATCTGTTCGCAGCTACCGGAACAGGACCCTCTCCTTGGAATTTTGAAGAAACATGGAATATGGTCATTCCGTTGAAATAGACTGCAAAAAATCCTACTCATAAAAAAACGGGAACGGTCATAAGATCGCTCCCGTTTTCTATATTGATTAAAAATCAAAATCTTTTACTTTACAACATTCAAAAACTCGGAATTGGTGATGTATTTTACAAATTCCAAATCTGTCAATGCTTTTGAAGCTAAACTTCTGTCTTTTGAAATCGCTTGTTGTAAGTTAGAAGTTACACCGGAAAGGTTATTTGTTCTGGAAGCAACAATGGCTTTCAAATAAGAAGTAGTTGCATTCGGATTGGCAACGGCATTCAAAGTAGAATTAGCTTTGTTATAATCTTTTGCAAGAATTTGTGCCAAAGCGGCATTATTACTGCCGGTATTACCGAATGAGCTGACTGCTTTGGAATAATCGCCATTCAAAATATCCAAAATACCGGTTGCGTTACTTAATTCTTTCACACCGGCTGCATTACCCAAATATTGAGCAGCTTTTGCCTTATCACCTTTTGTCAAAGCAATAAATCCTAAATTACAATTGGCTTCGGGCAAATTACCGTTGGCTGTTTGTAATGCTTTATTAAACAATGTTTCGGCGCCCGCAACATTTCCTTTTTCATAAGCCAATACGCCCAAATTATTGAATGCACGTGCATCTCTCGGATAAATTTCGGAAGCTTTCTTATAGATAGCATCTTTTTCGGAACTTGAATTCACCAATGTAGCAGCATACAATAATTCTTCTACAGTCAATCCTTTCGGATTGGAAGCAGCCAAACTGCTGATTTCTTCATCACTTTTACCGATAATTTCAATATTGGCAGTCAATCTCGAACGTCTCAATTGCGGAAGAATATCATCTGCCAAAGAAGAATATACAGCAGAGATATTTTTAATTTCCTGTTCTCTTCTTTCCGGATCGGTATACATGGAAAGTACGCGAAGAACAAGATCTTTATCTTGTAAATTGGATTTTTCAACCAATTGTTTGAAACCTTCCCAGTCTTGTGCGGTATAACGAGCAGAAATAGGCACATCAACCTTTTTAGATTTAAATTCTTTTGTCAAATAAGCATTGGTATTTTGTTCCCGTTGCGCAGCCAATTTCTCATTCAGTTCTAATCCTCCGTCAGGAGAAGCATAAGCTGAAATTTCAACCGCTACATTTTGATTGGGAGCCTCGTCTGCATTTTTAACAAGATCCTTCCAATCAATCACCTCGCCTTTGTTTAACTCGTTAGCACGCAATTGAGCTTGTTGAATCATGAACATGATGTTGGCATCATAAGCTTCTTTAATAATCCGTTGAAATTTATCGGGTGCAATAGCAGGAGCTTCAGAACCGGCATCTACCAATCCGGCTGTAGCCAATACTCCGTCTCCGATTTTAAGATCAGGTAATTCTACTGTCTTATTTCCGATTTTAGCGTCAAAAGATAAATAAAGTTCTGATTTTGCCATTGCAGGAACATAATCAAATGAAGAGGTCATGGTTACATTCGCTCCCGAACTTTGAGGAATAACTTGTCCGTTTCCGGCTACTTTTTCGCCTTGGAAAGTATACGAAGTACCCCAAGCTTCTCCTCCATCATACTTCAATACAGGAGTAACCACTACCGTAGCTTTTTTATTGAACCACTTAGCAGGAAAGGTAGCATTAATAGTCACCGGAACTTTACCTGCCGAAAGCTCAAGAGGTTGCGGGGTTGCTTTAATATACTCCCCGGCCAAAGGCTTTAATTTGGAGGAACAGGAAGAAATGCATACAACAACTGCCACTAATAACAGAGGAAGTAGAATCTTTCTAATCATAATGCAATGTTTTATTAAATTTAAGTTGAATATATAATTGATCACTCTTTTTACCAATTTTTTCATTAAACCGTTCACAATGCAAATCTACACGTTAAAAATGAAATATTCAATAAATCTTAATGATTTTTAAGACTTTATATTAGGCGCAACCGGCAGAGAAATATAAAAAATTTCTCTTACAAGGAATATAACAGGCTCATCAAATTGTAATTCAACCACTTAATTGTTTGAAAGCAAAACAGGACTGTTTTCTTAATACAAAAGATAAATTTAATTCCATACTTTATATTTTAATCAATTTACCCTCCTGCTTCAAGGTATTAACTTCTAATTTTACTTTTTTATACTCTCCTTTCCGACCATGTCATTAAGTTAAAGGGAAAAGCCAAAACGACAACAGGTAGGAAAAGAGAAAGCGCGAAAGAATAAAAAGCAATCCGAACCGCATTTTCCTTTCTTTGATAGAGAGGCAACAAAATAACGCCGGTAACTCCACTAAAAAACAGTTTTCGTTGCAGAACACGTATAATTAATTTATTAACTTTGCTCTCCGATTCATTAAAACGTTTAAATGAAAGAATTTATTATTACAGAAACTCCTACCGAAAATGCGGTATTGGTAGGATTAATCACTCCGCAACAAAACGAAAACAAGGTAAACGAATACCTGGAAGAGTTGGCATTTTTAGCAGAAACAGCCGGTATTCAACCGGTTAAATCTTTCACTCAGCGAATGGAATACCCTCACCCGGTAACATTTGTAGGCTCCGGGAAATTGAAAGAAATCAAAGAATTTGTAGAAAATGAAGATAACGAAATAAGTATTGTCATTTTTGATGATGAGCTTTCTCCCAAGCAACTCCGAAATATAGAGTCCGTACTGAAAGTAAAACTGCTGGATCGTACAAGTCTGATTCTTGATATCTTTGCGGGAAGGGCTCAAACGGCGCATGCCAAGACGCAAGTCGAACTGGCCCAATACAATTACATGCTCCCGCGACTTCGGCGCTTATGGACCCACTTGGAACGACAAAGCGGAGGAGGAAGCAGCGGATTCCGGATGCGCGGACCGGGAGAAACCCAATTGGAAACCGACCGCCGTATCATATTGGATAAGATTTCTAAATTGAAAAAAGAATTGCTGGATATAGAAAAGCAAAAGTCCAATCAACGAAAAAACAGAGGCAAAATGGTTCGAGTTGCATTGGTAGGATATACCAATGTAGGCAAGTCCACTTTAATGAACCTGTTGGCCAAATCGGACGTATTTGCGGAGAACAAGTTATTTGCAACATTAGACACTACAGTAAGGAAAATAACGATCGACAATCTGGCATTCCTTCTGTCTGATACCGTAGGGTTTATCCGAAAACTGCCTACTGAACTGATCGAATCATTTAAATCGACATTGGACGAAGTAAAAGAAGCGGATATACTGTTGCATGTGGTAGATATTTCTCATCCGGGATTCGAAGAACAAATGGAAGTAGTCAATAACACATTGAACGACATCACACAAGAAGAAAAACCGATGATTATCATCTTTAATAAAATAGATGCTTTTTCTTATGTTCAAAAAGATGCGGATGACTTGACACCGGCAACAAGAGAAAACGTTTCACTCGAAGAACTGAAACAGACCTGGATGGCGAAGTTGCACGAGAATTGCGTATTTATTTCGGCAGCCGAAAAAACCAACATCGAAGAACTGAAAGCTATTTTATATAAGAAAGTGAAAGAAATCCATGTTCAGCGGTTTCCCTACAATGATTTTTTATATGAACAATACGATGATCCGGAAGATGAATAAGGATCGTTTCTCTATTTCAACTTTTATTCTTAATACTTTAAATAATTAAATTCAGCATGGCTACACCTGCATTTTATTACCAAGAGCCCTTCCCTGTGGGCAAAGATGAAACTGAATATTACTTACTTACTACGGAAGGCGTTTCGGTTTCCGAATTTGAAGGAAACGAAATAGTAAAGGTAACGCCGGAAGCGCTTACCCGCTTGGCAAATGCCTGTTTTCACGATTGTTCTTTCTTTTTGCGTCCGGCACACCAACAGCAAGTGGCAAAGATATTATCGGATCCCGAAGCTTCGGAAAACGATAAATATGTTGCACTGACCATGTTGAGGAATGCCGAAATTTCGGCTAAAGGGATCCTCCCTTTTTGCCAAGATACGGGAACAGCTACCATCATTGCCAAGAAAGGTCAACAAGTATGGACCGGGGGCGGCGATGAAGAAGCGCTTTCGTTAGGAGTTTATAAGACTTATACGGAAGAAAACCTCCGCTATTCGCAAACCGTAGCATTGGATATGTATACCGAAAAGAATACAGGTTGCAACCTGCCGGCACAAATCGATATTCAGGCAATAGATGGAGCCGAGTACAAATTCTTATGTATTGCCAAAGGCGGCGGGTCTGCCAATAAAACCTACTTATTTCAGGAAACAAAGGCCTTGTTAAACCCCGA
>DAIQOU010000287.1:0-6122 GCA_036787725.1 Bacteroidales bacterium | reverse complement strand
CCAAATTAAATCCGCCAGATTGGGATCATTATAGAATTCCCAAATCAACAGAGGAAGAGCGCTTGTGGGACGAAATATATCCCAATTGACGATGGAAGAACCTAAGGCCGTAACCAATAAAGGCGCTGTTTCTCCCATCACTCGTGATACGGCCAGCAATGACCCGGTGAATAATCCTCCGAACGCAGCAGGCAGTAATACCTTTATTATTACCGATGTATAAGATCCTCCGAGTGCCAATCCTGCTTCTTTCAGTGATGAAGGTAACATTTTAATACTTTCTTCCGTTGAGCGGATGACCATTGGCAACATCATGATTGCCAAAGCGACGCTTCCGGCCAAAGCGGAATATCCGTACATAGGTTTGACAACCCAAACATATACAATCACTCCGATGACAATGGACGGAACTCCCTGCAGCAAGTCGGAAAGGTTTCGAATCAGGCGGGGAAAAAAGCCGCGCGGATGTTCGGCGAGGTAAATGCCGGTCAGGATTCCGCACGGGACTGCCATAATGACGGCAAGAATCAACATCAACAACGTTCCTGCAATTCCATTTAAGATACCGCCCGGAACTGTTTGTCCGCTCATTTTGGCAAACATGGCTTCCATAGAAGTAGGAGCCGTTTCTGTAAACAAAGCAATGTTGAATTGTTTGTATCCCTTTTTCAGTAATTCCCAAATGATGAGGAAGAGAGGAATGGCCGTTATTCCGGAGAACAAGCAAACCAAATAAAAGAACAATTTGTTTTTTATCTTTCGATAAGCAAGCGTTGAGTTATGGAGTCGTTTCTTCATTTTTTTATGGGTTTCATAATAGATCCCGCGATAAAATTAATTACGGCCGTAATCAAGAACAATACTAATCCCAATGCCATTAAAGAACTTAATTTCAGTCCGCCGGCCTCCCCGAATTGGTTGGCAATAACGGCCGCCATGGTATTTCCGGTGTCGGCAAGGCTTGTCGGGATATTGTTTGTGTTTCCGATCAGCATGGTTACGGCCATGGTTTCTCCCAAAGCTCTCCCCAATGCCAATACATACGAAGCAAAGATTCCCGATCCGGCTGCCGGTAAACCCACCATTCGTATCACTTCCAACCGGGTAGCTCCCAAGCTATAGGCTCCTTCTTTCAATTCGTTGGATACCATGGAAATAAATTCCGTACTGAGAGAAGAGGCATAAGGAATGATCATAACGGCTAATATTGAAGAAGCCAATAAAATGCCGAATCCTTGGTCGTTGATTCCCCACTCTATAAATAGAGGTCTTAATATATAGAACCCCCACAGTCCGTATACAATGGAAGGAATCCCGGCTAACAGATCGGTCAATGCTCCCAATATCCCGGCAATCTTTTTTCCCTTGAAATATTCACCGTTAAATAAAGCTACGGAAAGAGAGAAAGGGATGCAAAAAAACAACGCTAAAAATGCGGTAATTAAAGTGCCTGCAATAAAGGGTAACGCTCCGTAACGATCGGTTTGAGGATCCCATTCGGACGAAAGGATAAAGTTTCGGAAGCCGATCGCCGAAAAGATATCCCAACTTCCGCTAACCAAGGCATATACTACTCCTGCCGCCAATAGTAAAATGAGGCAGGAGGCTGTAAATAATGCGAATTTGAATATCCGGTCTTTCATTATGCTCCAGGTGATCCGTTCTTCTTTGAAGTTATTTTCCGGAATAAGTAATGGAATTTATCGTTTCGCTTGCTTGCCGGGCCACCGAAGGAGGTAAAGGCGCATAGTGAGTCTTCACCGCTCTGTTTTGACCTTCTTCCCCAACCATAAAACTCAGTAAATTCTTTAATGCATCGGCTCTTTCTTTCGATCGGTTATTGTAGTTTTGTTCTTTATACACCACAATCCAAGTAAATGTAGAGATGGGATAAGCGTCGGGACGGGAAGGATCGGTCAGGCTCTTTGTCCTGTTGTCGGGAGAAAGAGATTCTGCCGCAATGGAGATACTTTTGGTTTCCGGGGCGATGAATTTTCCTTCTCGGTTTCGGATACGGGCAGAAGGCATATTCAATGTAAATGCGTATTCGGAGCCGATATATCCGATTGCACCTGTTGTTTCGGAAATAACGCCGGCCACTCCCGGGTTTCCTTTCGCCGCTATTCCAACAGAGAATTGCAATGATTTACCCGTCCCGATTTCGGAGTTCCATACCGAATCGGTTTTAGACATAAATTCCGAGAAGACATAAGCCGTACCGCTTCCGTCCGACCGGTATACAGGGGTAATCGCCTGATCGGGAAGTGTGCCGGAGGGGTTCAACGCTTTTATTTTTTCGTCGTTCCAACGGGTTATTTTACCCCGATAGATTTCGGAAATGACTTCGGATGTAAGATTGAGCTCTTTCATATCCGGGAGGTTGTATGAGAGAACCACGGCTCCCAAAGCCGTTGGAATATGAAGCACTTCGGCGTTCATTTCCTTTAACTCTTCTTCGGAAAGGAAAACATCCGTTGCTCCAAAGTCTACCGTTTTATCTTGCAGGCTTCGTATTCCGCCTCCGCTTCCTACTGCGCCGTAGGTTACGTTAATACCGGATTGTTGAGTATATTCACGGAATACAATATTATAAAAAGGAGCCGGAAAAGTCGCTCCCGCTCCGGAAAGATCTTCTTTCCCGCCCCCGCAGGACATCATTGTCAGCACACAAATAATAATCAATACGTATTTCATAATCGTTTTTTTATTTTAGTGCAATATTATCCCGGAATTGCGACAAGAAGATGACGAAATTGTTACGGTACGGTTAAGATTATAAATTGAATTCCAAATTTATAAAGAGGTATTGAGAGGAGGATTCCGGTCCCGGATTGATGTTCCGAAAGTTGGGGGCGATCTTGATTCTGTTCCAAGGTATAAATTCAGCCCCGATTACGAAGAGTGTACCGCTCGAATCGTCCGTAAAACCGGTTGGTTGAGTAAAATCCGCTATATCATAACGGGTAAACAACCTCCAACGGGGAGCCGGTTTGACCGAAGAATAAAAGGAATATCCGTAAAAATCTTTTCCTTTGATAAATCCTTGGTTATATACACGGTTGTATTCTGCTCCCGCAGAAACAAAGTCATTCTTGTATCCGGCAAAAAGAGACAAGGTATATTGGTTTTTATAATCTGCTTTCACACCTTCAGGTACCTCTTCCCGGATATCTTCGCTGTCGGTGTATACATCCGCATAGGCACGAACAACAAAACCCGAAAAAGGACGAATGTTTAATCCTCCGGCATAGCGGTTGCTGTTGTTTTTCGAGAGCTTTTTATATCCTTCTCCATTGGTAAGAGAAACATCGGCGGAAAGCAGGGAGTTGAATTTGTATTGGGCTGTAACTCCCAAGTCTACACTGGGCGCCATTTTATTAAGATCCTGAAACGATTTCATAACATAACGATGCATCCAATACTCTTCCTGCAAGCTGAACTGTAACAGGCCGATTTGTCCCAAATGTACATTAAAATCATAATCGGTCCAATTTATATAGGCATTTCTCAGGTGGGGTTCGAGACTGCCGGAGGCAGTACGACCGGAAGCCCCGTCTATAACGACCCGGGCTTGAACCGTAGGTGTGAACCGATAGTTATACCCTAAAAAAGCACGCGTAATATCGAATCCGGATTGGTCGTTGGCCTTTCCGAATCCGGCACTGTAGTCTAAAAAACTCCGGGCGATTACTTTTCCTTCCGGTTGAAATGAATCCGCTTCTTGTGCCGTACCGGAAGAAGTTACCCACATACAAAAGAAAATAAATATGAAAATCCGTTGCATACATTTATAATTACAGGAAACAAAGTACAGACTAAAATGTTACAATTTTATTAAGAAAAGCACTCTTTTTCTAAAGAATTCGCCGGGATTGTATTTTATTCAGCGCTTTTATGTATTTATTTATACGGATTATATCATGTTCTTTTACTTCCCGGAGTCGTGTTAAGTCCATATTGTCTTTGAGATCGGCTATTTTTACTTTTACGGCAAGCGGATTGGAAAGTACTCGATCGATATATTCTTCATACTCTTCATTTTCTCTTCGTGTCAATGTTTCTACAGCAACGGCAATCGGTTCCGGAAATCCCATTCGATGTAAATCTTCGATGGTAAGAGGAGTGTCTTCGACGGTATCGTGTAAGACGGCCGTGATTTTTTCTTCCAATGTATCCATCCGGTGCATTACTCGTAAGGGGTGAAGGATGTAAGGCATTCCCGCTCGATCCGACTGACCTTCATGTGCGCGTACTGCTGTTTTTATAGCTTGTTCCAATAGATTTACCAACCACATAAAATCATAGTTATAAAGATAAGGGCTGTAAGGTACAAAAATATTTTGTTATTGACCGGGAAGGGGACAAGATTTCGGGATAAACAACATTGCCGGGATTTTTATGTGATAAGTAATTAAGTGTGATGTCGGGTATTGTTGGAATTATAAACTATTTATAAGTGTGTTTATTGCGTTTGATTGCTTGGAGATGAATTGTTCAAAGGGCTTTATAACGTGTGTCGGGCTTCTCTCAACCGGCGATAGGGCCCGTAATTCGGCTCTCTTTCGAAGTTAGTCCGAAATATGCTCGGGATTGGGCGTCTATTATGTTTAATAGTATCGAATCCATGGGGTTCTGAGATGCCGTTGATCTTGGATCTTTTTTAATTTGATCCTTATCTTTTAATCAACAGGTCTTGATTCGGTTGCGAATTGATCTTGATCTGAGAGTCAAGAGATCAAGATCAATTTATACTTCAATAAAGCATTATTTTAAGACACTTAAAATGGTTCATATTAAAGATTGTGAGCTAAAATTGCTTTTCGCATGCTTTTTCTTTTAACACAGACTTCCTGTAATTAATAATGCTCTTATTTCATTTTTGTCTATTGACACTAATACCCACCATTATGGTAGTATCCCGAATATTGTTCCATACAGAGTGAGGAATGCTCCCTTTTACAAGGAAAGATTCATTTTCCCTGATAATGTGGATTTTATTATCGAATACTACCTTGGCCTCTCCCTTTATTACAATAAATAAATGATCGTATTCGTGTGTATGCAGCTCTGTAGGCCCTCCGCCATCGGGTTCTAAATAGGCAACAGAACCATTCATTATTTCACCGCATTTATCAAATAGCTTTTTTGCAGAAAAATGTATGTGTTTAGGGGGAGTAAAAAAATCTTTTTTATCCATCGTCTTTGTTATTTAATTAGTATAAAGTTTAATTGATCCGGTATTTATTGGGATACAAACATAGAAATAAATAGCTTAACTTGTCTTCCGTTGGCGGTTATTAGTATGCAACCCGGAAGACGAAACGGATTCGTACGGTGTTCGTTCACTTAAAAATACAACCGCCCCGACCGGATATTTATCTTGTTATGGAATGGATTTGAATAAAATATTGATCGTACATCTCCGGATAAGACAATAAAGGGATGGAAAAAAACGTTAAAAAGAAGTCTTTGGATCATTACATATTCGAAATTACTAACGGGGTTTATTCTAAAATATACAGTCAGTGAGATTTCTATTATTATTGTTACTGATATCGCTATCGGTTACCGGCTTTTCTCAAATAGACAGTACATATATCGGCTTTTTTGATTATGAAGTATCCGTGAAAGGCTATTTCTCCAAGAATTTTCTTATGTTGACCCAAGAGACGGGACCGGATAAAGAAAAGACTTACATTCCCAATAACCCGGTAAATCTGGGAGCGGGTTTTTCCTGGAACAATACCTCGTTGAGTTTCGGTTACGGATACGGGTTTGATTTTACAACGGACAAGGAGTTGGGGAAAACCAAAGCATTTGACTTTCAATTTCATCATTATAACCGTAATTTTGCAGTAGATGTTTTTATTCAAAAATACAGCGGTTATTACGTGGAAGAAGATGATTCCGACAAATCGCCTGGATTGTGTCCGGATCTGAAAATACAACAATACGGATTGAATGCTCAATATGTCTTTAACAGTAAGAAGTTTTCTTATAAAGCAGCCTTCGATCAAAGTCAAAAACAATTGAAATCGGCCGGAAGTATTTTACTGGGGGTAGGGGTTTCTCAAACAAAAATAGATTCCGACAGTTCCTTTTACTATAATGAGAAAAATAAC
>DAIQOU010000286.1:1792-6129 GCA_036787725.1 Bacteroidales bacterium | reverse complement strand
CTAATATTCAGAGACTTATATGCGTGTCACTTTCGCTAACCTGACGGCTATGCCCAGAGGGGTTGAACCCGCTTCGGGGTTCTTTTACCGGGAGAGCCTTACTGCCCCGAGTTGCACTCGGGGTTATGCACATTTTACCCCTGTCGGGGTAATTACTTACAATTCGCAACCAAGCCGGGAAATAACCTCAAAGAACAATTGACATTTTGAGACACGATTGGTTGAAGTTCCTTCTTTCTGCCGGGGCAACCTACGGCCCCGGAGGATCAAAAAAGCGATGAATGAATTAATAAACCGAGAACTCATAGATGCGCACATCGTTTCCTTCGCTTTGGTCGGGTTTAGTAACCAATAAACGTACATACTTGGCTTTTACGGGTGTTTGTAACAACCTGTCCGTTTCGAGTGCGGTATTATCGGTTACCGTATCTACTGTTTTCCATTCGTCGCTCTCGTTCAGTTTTACCTGTAAACTGTATTCTTTGGTGATGTAATCAAGTGCTTCCAGTCCGGCATGGAATACATGCCAGCCGCGAATTTCTTCTACTTGCTCCATGTCTACTGCAATGTATTTAGGCTTATTGCTGCTGATATCGCACCATTTAGTCATAATGTTATCGTCCAGCGCCTCTTCGGCCCTTTCCCTGCGATTTACTTCACCGCTTCTTTCAATAACGGGTTTATTATAGAGCAGGTTTTTATTGGAAAGCGTTTCATTATCTGCTTCTTTTACCGGTAAATCTACTTTAAGCAAGTC
This sequence comes from Bacteroidales bacterium, assembly GCA_036787725.1. Taxonomy (GTDB): domain Bacteria; phylum Bacteroidota; class Bacteroidia; order Bacteroidales; family Azobacteroidaceae; genus DAIQOU01. The sequence continues at coordinate 5,372 of DAIQOU010000286.1, read as the reverse complement.
GGTGGCAGGCGTCACGACATTGTTTTCATCATAAGCCATTGTTGCTGCAAACACTACAATACGCGAATTATCCGGCAGTTCCAGCTTTTTGGCATTGGCGGGTATATCCAGTGCTACACAAAACATATAGGTAAATTCGTATGGGATGTCTCTATTGTAAATCATACTGTGCTTATGTGTACCTACATAAGCTATATCGGCCGGTTTAAGGAAACCTTCCGTATGATCGGTATGCCCCCATTGGCCAATAAAGCCGGTATACGAAGGCACAAGTGCTTTATGTTGAACGCCATCTACGGTGAATGTTGCCATATTATCCTTTTGAGTAGATGCTGCAAGCAGGTAAATACGGTTGAATTTTCCTTGAGGAAGGTCAATTACTTCCTTGCGACATTTCACGCCGTTAGGTACATCACCTCCGGATAATTTGAAGTTGATACCCTTGAAGTTAATCTCTTCGGGCAGCAATTCCGATGCGTACGAATTTCCTTTTCCATCGAAGTTGGCATCCTGACGGAACGAGTTATATGATGAAGTTTTCATATTGTAAGGAAGTTCCAACTGAACAGATCTTGTAGCAGCAGGTGTAGCGGCAGGTTTAGCCAATTTCACTTTGAAACTCTTCATGCTGTAAGGCTTGATATCGAATGTAAGGGTTTTGTCTGTATATGCTGCTTTAGCAATAACATCTTCCACTCCGTTTATTTCGTCGGCAGAAACAATGTCGGCAGCAAAGGTGAAATTAACGGATTGCGTGCCTTTTCCTTCCGTTTCGTAGAAACGGATTACGTATTCATCGCTCTTCTCAGCTTGTTTAAAAGCTTTGAGGGCTACTTTATTATTGTCGGAAGCGACAAATGAGAATGTTTTACCCAGATCTCCTTTGTGTTTAGGAGCCACAAAAGCGTTCATGGGTTGGTTCAAAATTTCGGCTTTCAAAACAGTACCCGCTGCACGATAATCACCGGAGTGTCCCATGATTGAGTAAGTAAAACGATGTTTGCCCAAATCTTGTTTATCCTGATAAGCATATCCTCCGCGTGTTTTGGGCGTATGTAACAAGGTGAGACGAATGGTATTATCATTTGGCTTGTCCCAACCGTATTTGCTGTCGTTCATAACTGAAACCCCATAACTATCATCTGTTGCGGTGAGATCGGCCCATTGCTGAGCATATACTTCATAAGCAGTTTCGGTATTATTACCTCTTTGTACAGTTCCTACGCCCAGATCGTACGTTGCAACAGGATTGGAAATGCTTAACGGGAATTCTGCTTTCAACAAAGCGTTGGTGGTTTGCCAATCGATATCATTCACAATGTCGATGCGGTCATTCTGCCCTCCTTCGGTCAATTGAATGTATTGTTTAAAAGTAGAACCTCCATACATACGTTCAACACATAATGATGCTCTAACCGGGCCGTTTTCGGCTACCGTTACCTTCACACCTTCGGATATGGAAATAGGATCTTTGTCTATCTCTTTCTTTAAGATTTCCCATGCCGGCCAAGCAAATGATTCGTTTTCAGTAAATAAAGCCAAACGAATGGTTTTGCCGTTTTTAACCAGTTCTTTGCCGTTTCGTTTGTCAACAATGGAGGAAATGTCACCATTTTTGTCGAGCGTCACCTTATATATACTATTCTCTATACTATTGGTCGATGCCTGAAGAGAGGACGATGATCGGGTGTTCCCCCCCGTGCGAACGTCATACACGACATATCCCATAGCCGGAACGGTGGCCGAGATCAGCATTTTTACAATGTCGTTTTTACTTTCAATCAGTTGGCCGGGCACCAATTGTCCTTTTTCGTTGTATACGGATATTTTTCCCGATGCGCGGGGCATTTTCAGTTCTACTTCAATAATATCGGACACAACAAAAGCCGATGGGTTATGAATTACCAGCGGTAAACCTTTAACCCGAGTATCCAATGCACGGGTAGTGGCGCCCACGGAGCCCGAAAGCACGTTGGCAAAGTCTTTAAGCGAGATCAGTTCGTCATTCCACGAGAATTCATAAGCGCGGGGAATGCTTGTTCCGGTAAGGTCATCGTGGAATTGATGCCAGATGAAACGTTTCCACGCTTCGGTAAGCGTATGCTTTGGGTAATCAAGAGCTCCCAGCCAGTCGGCAACAATGGCTGCACGCTCGGAAGCATCGGCTAATAATTCGTTGCGGCGGTTGTACAACTTCATAGCTGCCTGCGAGGTATAACATCCGGTTGCATGAACATCCATCAGGAGTTCGCCATTATGGACAGGAAGTTCGGGATGTTTATCGAATGGCAGGTAATCTTTATACAGTTGATCGCTTGTGGCACTGATAATTTTCACCGGTCCGTCGCCCTTAAGCCCTTTTTCAACGGCTCTAACCGATTCGATGGTAGGTGCGCCGCCCGTATCACCAGTACCGTAATAATGGTAAACGGTTTTTATCGGGCTTTTCCGGGTTATGTTAAATAGAGATTCATTCCGGCTTAAATCTTCGTCGCGCCATTTGGTGGTATAGTTGTGTGCATCAGCTACCATCATGATTTTTGAACCGTCAACACCTTGCCACAAGCCTATTTCAAATGGTATTTTACTATCGCCATAGAAAGGTTTGCTGCGCCATTGCAGCTTTTGGGTGGAAAATCCGATAAGACCCGAATGGGCCGAAATGGTAGGAAGCGTCCAGCCGAAACCAAAACAGTCGGGTAGGAATATATCGGTAGATTCTACTCCGAATTCATCCCTGAAAAAATGTTGTCCGTAAAGGATATTACGAGTAAACGACTCGGGTGAGGGTATATTAGGGTCGGTGGCATCCCAAGTACTGCCGGCTACATGCCAACGGCCTTCGGCAATGTATTTCTTCATTAATTCATACCGGTGCGGAAAGTATTCTTTCATCCAGTAGTATTTTATTCCGCCTTCAAAGTTAAATACATAGTTGGGGTATTTGCCCAAGAGAAAAAGATTTTGATTAAGAGTTTTGGGAATGAATTCACTAATTGACCGTTGTACGTCCCAGTTCCATTGAGAATCGAAATGTGCGTTTGATACGATATAGGCTTTATCTTGTGCCTTTACTCCGAAAGAAAAGGATAAGAATAAGCAGAAAGTAAACAAGATTTTGTTCATGATATTTGTGTTTTAAATTAAATTGTGTTGTCCTTGAAAAATCTTTTTGCCTTATAGAATCATGTTATTTTTTAATCCGATACAAATTAATACATTTTAAAGCAAAAAGGGATACGTATTTCTGACGTAAAAGTATACCGGGTATGAAAACTTACTCTTTTGGCAATAAAACTTACTTTACCGCAAATGATTGGTGCTTCTTATGATAAAACGAAGCAAACGTTGATGATCATTGCATGCCCCTTCCATGTTATGGTTTATGACGGAAATATTTATTGAGAAGTACAATCGAGTTTATATTGAAGATTCTTATGACCGGCTTATCAATCGGTTATCCGATCAACACAGGTTTTGAGGGTATCACCCGTCCGTTGAAGCGGGCATAAAAAACCGGGAACCGAGCATACAACTAACCATTTAATGCTTCCGGTTCCCGGTTCCTAATTTCCAATTA
>DAIQOU010000286.1:0-1692 GCA_036787725.1 Bacteroidales bacterium | reverse complement strand
GAGCATACAACTAACCATTTAATGCTTCCGGTTCCCGGTTCCTAATTTCCAATTACTATTCTTTCCTGATCTTTTGAATGGCAATACCTGCTTCCGTTTCCACTTTCACAACGTACACGCCTACAGGAAGTCTCGCAATTGAGATAACCGGTTCGGTAGATTTAAGAACCAATCCTCCATTAATATCATATATTTCAACCTTTACCAACGATTCCGTTGTGCCGATATTTACTATATCCGGAGTAGGATTTGGGTAAAGATTAATCTCCGGTTGATTCGGATCTGCACCGGCAAAGTTCTTTAAAGAGCGTCCCCAATCATCCGTAACAGCCAATGGTAAGCGATCCATTATCGGTTCTCCGGTCAATCGTTCGATAACAACAATTTCACCTTGATCGGATTGATAAAAAGGAAGTATCATATAATTGCCTCCATAAACCGAAGAAGGCACACGGCAAGTATATGTTTTTCCGCTTACGGATACGGTTATATCCGCAATAAAATTACCTGTCAACTCAAACAATCCCATCCGAGGCGCTCCGGAATAATCGGACCCCGTTAATTCCGTATCCACCATAACCCGGAATGATTCACCCGGGGTCACACTATGCAAATAAGATTCGGCTGTTCTGATTTGCAAACTTCGGGATAAAATAAAATCCGAAGCCGTTGAAAACCTCCACCAATCATCAGTGATGTTCAAAGGTAATTTATCCATAATCATACTTCCTGCAGGTCGTTCGACAAGTTGAATAATACCCGCATAATCCGTATAATAAGGTTGTATCATATAGCTATTGGAATAAACGTTCGGAGATACTTTACAAGTATGCACTTTACCGCTTACCGATTGGGTCAGATCTTCCATAAAATTACCGTTCAGGCTGAATAATCCGACTCGTACCTCCGGAGAAGAGGCATCTACCAATACTCGGAAAATCTGATCCGCTTCCACAGCATAATAATTATTTTGAGAAGTTCTCAGTTGTAAATGGCTCAATAAATGTATTCTGTCGGAATCCGATACTTCCAATTTCCCGATTTCAAAATAGTATACCCGATTAGCCATTCCGTCTTTATAAGTATTGACAGTAAATGAATAAGTTGTTTCTATCCAAGGATAAACCGGAAAAACTTGTTGGGACATTCGAATCGGGTTCTCGGGAAAAATTCCGGAATTAGAGACAATAGGCAATGCAGAATGGGCATCCTCCTTACCGAAATCCCAACGATAACCGTCAAAATAAAAACCGTCTGCCGCAATCGGATCAACATATACCGTATCCGATTCGGGATAAGAAGAAGGAAATAACTGATGAGCTCCTTTAATTAAGAATACAGACGGTTCAAGTGCAGGTTCAAACTGCAATTGAGGTATAGCATAACCAAGCTCTTCCGAAGAAGCATACCAGATGCTGTCGTAATTCCAATTTTTCCTGCTTTTAAGATAAGGAACAGAATCCGGTATCAACAACGGTATGTATTGTCCCGGTGTCCATTGTCCTCCATTTTTATCTCCGTGATCATTAAATCCGAAAAGGTCATTTCGTCCTCCAAGACCTACCGAGACAAATGGTTGTCCTTCTTGAGGAACATAATTATTTCCCAACGACCCGGATACATACTCTCCCGCAATCCGCCCATATCTCACTCTCGAATCCGGCAATGATTGACCGTAATAATCCAACCCCT
>DAIQOU010000782.1:0-1769 GCA_036787725.1 Bacteroidales bacterium | reverse complement strand
TTACAACTATAAAAAAAGACATTCTGTCTTCCCGATCAAATAGCACAAGGCTTATTTTTAATTTAAAAACATCAAATTATTATATATGAGTAAAACATATCAAGCATTTACACTGGCAAACTATACCAAAATTCCTCAAATTGCCGATTTAAAAGAAGAATATAAACAAGCAATTGAAGTGGTTGGGCATGTATTGCCGTTTAAAACAAATAATTATGTAATTGAAGAACTGATTAACTGGGACAATATTCCCAATGATCCTATTTTTACGTTGACATTCCCGAGACGGGAAATGTTACAACGCAAATATTATGAAGAAGTGAGTGCTCTGTTAAAAAAAGGAGTAAGTAAAGAAGAACTAAAAATTCGGGTTAACAAAATTCGCATGAAATTGAATCCGAATCCGGCCGGACAAGAACACAATGTTCCTACCATGGACAATATAAAACTCCACGGAGTACAACATAAATACAGAGAAACGGTACTGTTTTTTCCCAGTCAAGGACAAACGTGCCATGCTTATTGTACTTTCTGTTTTCGCTGGCCCCAATTTTCAGGCATGAGCGGATTGAAATTTTCCATGAAAGAAGCCAATCTTCTCTTCAAATACTTAAAATCCCATCCGAGAGTAACAGATATCCTATTTACCGGAGGAGATCCGCTAACTATGATCACCAAACACCTGAAGGAATACATAGAGCCTCTTTTGGGTTCAGATTTCCAACATATTCGCACCATCCGACTGGGAACAAAATCCTTAGCATACTGGCCCTATCGTTATCTTACCGATAAAGATTCCGGCGAGTTATTGGAATTATTCGAAATGATCATTAAAGCCGGAAAGAATCTGACCATACAAGCTCATTTCAATCATCCGGTAGAACTTTCCACCGATGCAGTTAAAGAAGCCATCGCCCGTATACGTCAGACGGGAGCACAAATACGCACACAATCTCCTTTATTGAAAAAAATCAATGACCATCCCGATATCTGGTCTGAAATGTGGAGAAAACAAGTAGATTTAAGTTGCATTCCTTATTACATGTTTGTAGCAAGAGATACGGGTTCCAAACACTTTTTTGAACTTCCGCTGGAAAAATGCTGGCAAATATTTCGAAAAGCTTATTCCCAAGTGAGCGGTACTTGCCGCACGGTCAGAGGTCCCAGTATGAGTACTCATCCGGGAAAAATTCAAGTACTGGGAGTTGCATCCGTAAGAGATGAAAAGGTATTTGTATTGCGATTTTTACAAGGAAGAAATCCTCAATGGGTTGACGTTCCTTTCTTTGCGAAGTATGATCCGGAAGCCACCTGGTTCGATCAACTTAAACCGGCTTTCGGAGAAGAAAAATTTTTCTTTGAAAAAGAAGAAGAAAAAGGATTTAAATACTTAAATTCGGGCAAAGATTCCATTTTGCTGGAATAAATGTATCTTTAAAAGGGATAATACATTAAATTTAGCTCAGTTTAAAGGGGTTGTTTCATTTTCATTGAAGCAACCTCTTTTGTATATCTATACCTCCTTTTATTTTCCGGTTATTACATTCATAATCTGTCCCTCCGTAGAATCATTTTTCATAACAGATGTATTCCCTGTACAATTAGTAAAATAAACAAATCGACCGTCATCCCGGAAACGATATACCTTACATCCTTCATGTTCAAATAAATATTCGACTTCATAGGTTTGATTATTCTCCGGTTTCATTTTCGAAATAGGAATGTGGGTTCCGCAAGACCAAGACAAAAGTACAACTAAAAATAAAATT
>DAIQOU010000285.1:0-6177 GCA_036787725.1 Bacteroidales bacterium | reverse complement strand
TAAACAATTCAAATAATATGGAAGCATATAAAGATTTTAAGGGTACCAAGTGGAAAGATAAAATCAATGTAAACGATTTTATTCTGAGAAATTATACCGAATATACCGGTGACGCCTCTTTCCTGGAAGGTCCTACAGAAGCTACCACTCAATTGTGGGACAAGCTGGGTGAAATGTTTAAAATAGAGAAAGAAAAGGGTATTTACGATGCCGAAACAAAGATACCGTCCCAAATTGATGCTTACGGGCCGGGATACATCGATAAAGAGTTGGAAAAAATAGTCGGGGTACAAACCGACAAACCCCTTAAAAGAGCTATTTTCCCCAACGGAGGGCTTCGCATGGTACAACAAAGTCTTCAAGAGTACGGATATAAGCTGGATACGGTTACAACCGAAATATTTACCAAATACCGCAAAACTCACAACGAAGGCGTATTTTCAGCCTATACCGACAGTATTCGCCGCGCCAGAAGTAACGGCTTATTAACGGGATTGCCCGATGCTTATGGAAGAGGACGTATTATCGGTGATTATCGACGTGTGGCTCTCTATGGAGTAGACCGTCTGATTGCCGAACGTGAAAAACGATATAAAGAATGCGATCCCATTGTAATGACCGATGAACTGATTCGCTTGCGAGAAGAACTGAGTTCACAGATTCAAGCATTAAAAGCGCTTAAACGGATGGCCGCATCTTACGGATTCGATATCTCCCACCCGGCAACTACGGCACAAGAAGCCATTCAATGGACATACTTCGGATACTTGGGTGCCATCAAAGACCAAAACGGCGCAGCTATGAGCTTGGGACGCGTCACTTCGTTTTTGGATATCTATATCGAACGGGATTTAAAAGCCGGATTGATTACTGAAAAAGAAGCGCAGGAGATGATCGATCATTTTGTCATGAAACTGCGTATTGTTCGTTTCCTTCGAACAAGCGAATACAATGAATTATTCTCGGGAGATCCCGTATGGGTAACCGAATCACTCGGAGGAATGACCAATCTCGGACGTTCGATGGTGACCAAGAATTGTTATCGCATGCTACATACATTATACAATCTGGGACCGGCTCCCGAACCTAACCTCACCATTCTGTGGAGTGACCGGTTACCGGAGAATTGGAAAAAGTATTGTGCAAAAGTATCCATCGACACTTCGTCTCTTCAATACGAAAACGACGATATCATGCGTCCTCAACTGGGAGATGATTACGGGATTGCTTGCTGTGTATCACCCATGCGTATAGGACAACAAATGCAATTCTTCGGCGCTCGCGCCAACTTACCCAAAGCATTGCTTTACACCATCAACGGAGGGAAAGACGAAAAAACAAAAGCCCAAGTATTACCCAAGCATTGGGTGGAAAAAGTTTCCGGAGACTACTTGGAATTTAATGAAGTCTGGGAAAAATTCGACCGCACACTGGATTGGGTAGCCGAAACCTATGTAAAAGCATTGAATATCATTCACTATATGCATGATAAATATTCCTATGAGGCATTGGAGATGGCTTTGCACGATGTGGATGTCGTACGAACTCAAGCATTCGGAATATCCGGCCTTTCCATTATTGCAGACTCCTTTGCTGCCATTAAATACGGAAAAGTGCGCATTGTAAGAGATGAAGAGGGGGACGCCGTAGATTACGTGGTAGAAAAAGACTATGTTCCTTTCGGAAATAATGACGACAACACCGATAATTTTGCCGTGGAAATTGTCGAAACGTTTATGAATAAAATACGGAAACGCAAAATGTATAAAGATGCCATTCCGACTCAATCGGTATTGACCATCACATCGAATGTAGTCTACGGAAAAAAAACGGGTAACACGCCGGACGGCCGCCGCGACGGAACTCCTTTTGCTCCGGGCGCCAACCCGATGCACGGACGCGACACCAAAGGTGCGGTAGCTTCTCTTTCTTCGGTAGCAAAACTTCCGTTTGAACATGCTAATGACGGAATCTCTTATACATTTGCCATCACACCCAATACGTTGGGAAAAAACAATGAGGAAGAGGCTCAAAACCTCGCCGGATTGTTGGATGGCTATTTCCTGCAAACAGGACACCATTTGAATGTAAATGTGTTTAATCGACAATTATTGATTGATGCGATGGAACACCCGGAACAATATCCTCAATTGACAATCCGCGTGTCGGGGTATGCTGTCAATTTTGTAAAATTAACGCACGAACAACAATTAGACGTAATTAATCGTACTATTACAACAACCATTTGAACAACCACTCTTAAACGGAGCGAAGAAATATCACTTTGCTCCGTTTTTATATTGATTGATTGATGAAAGGCTACATACATTCATTCGAAACTTTCGGAACCAAAGACGGACCCGGAATCCGTTTTATTGTTTTTATGCAAGGATGTCCGTTACGATGTCTTTATTGTCATAATCCCGATACATGGCAGAAAGAAGATGCCAAATACATACAAACTCCACAAGAGGTATGGGAAGAATTTGTAAAGATTCAACATTTTGTCCGGGGAGGAATCACGGTTTCGGGAGGAGAACCCCTGCTTCAGGTTGAATTTGTTTCGGAACTTTTCAAAATCTGCAAACAACACGGAATTCATACTGCCGTCGATACTTCCGGGATATTCCTGAATGAAAAAGTAAAAGAAGCGCTCGAATACACCGATCTCGTCTTACTGGATATAAAACACATCCGACCCGAAAAATATCAACGTCTGACCAATGCTTCACTAATGCCGACGTTGAAATTCATGGAGTATTTAGCCTCTGTAAACAAACCCGTATGGCTGCGTTATGTGTTGGTTCCCGGATATACGGATGATGAAAACGACCTGAACGAATGGGCGGGATATGTTGCCGGATTCAAGAATGCAGAACGAGTAGAAATCCTGCCTTTCCATCAGATGGCCATTCACAAATGGGAAAAATTAAATAAAGAATATAAACTGAAAGAAGTCTCCCCTCCCACTCCCGAACAACTGGAGAAAGCTAAAGCGATCTTCCAATCCCACGGACTGAAAATTTAAACATACCTAATTCTATATGGCCCATTATTATACACCTCAAGAGATGACCGGTAATTTTGCAGCATCGGCAACTTATAAAAGGAATTTGTTTTTACCCAAATTCATGCTGATTGCCGTCCTCGGCGGCGCTTTTATCGCCTTCGGTGGATTATTATCCGTGATGGTGGCCGGCGGAATGCCGGGCATAGGCGGCTCCAATCCCGGATTGATAAAATTTATTTCCGGAGCGTTATTTCCGGTGGGACTCATCATGGTTTCCATTACCGGAGCGGATCTCTTCACGAGCGATTGTGCCGCTTTCAGTTATCGTTTATTCCAAAAGCAAATTAAAATTCGCCTGTTTTGCCAATATTTAGTAATATCTTATCTTTTCAACTTTATAGGAACCCAACTCATCGCTTTTCTCCTTTCTTCCGAAGCCGGATTGATCGGTCAAGATCCGTGGAGAACTTACTTACATCATTATGCAGAAGCTAAAGTTGACCAATCTTTTATAAAGGTATTGATCAAAGGAACAGGAGCTAACTGGCTGGTTTGTTTGGGAATGTTTATGGGATATGCGGCCAAAGATATTACCGGAAAGTGCATCGGAATTTGGATCCCCGTAATGCTTTTCGTTACGCTGGGTTATGAACACTCCATTGCCAACATGTTTTTCATCCCCGCAGCTATTTATTCCGGAGCCGGTATTACATGGAGCGATTTCATCCTGCAAAATCTTATTCCCGCCACGTTAGGAAATCTGATCGGAGGAATATTCTTTGTCGGTTGTGTTTATTGGTATTTGTACCTGAAAAAAGAGGAGTGATTTTTTCGGAAGGCTTCAAAACGAATACTTTTCTTTTCGTAATTTATATTGAATTATCTTTTAAGTTATTCAGGTATTCCGAGAGATTGATATCCCGGTCTAAATTCATTTTTTTGCGTAAACGGTATCGGTTCACTTCCACCCCTCTCACCGAGATATTCATGAGGGGGGCTATTTCTTTAGAAAAAAGATTCATCTTCAAGTAAGCGCAAAGCAGTTTGTCATTTCGGCTCAATCCGGGAAATTTCTCATCCAATAACTTGAAGAAATCCCCATGAATAATATCAAAATTGGATTGAAAGATCTTAAAATCCGTATCATGTTCTATATTGTTGTTTATCCGACCGACCAAACTCATTACTTTTCGCCTGAGAACGGTTATCGGTTTTTCCTCATCTATGGCTTTTGAGATACCGAGAGCATCCTTCTTTACTTCTTCAAGCATTTCATTTTTGCGGATTATATTCAATATATGTCCATTCAGTTCCTGAGTTTTATAGTTCAGTTCGTTTTTGAGGTTTTCATTTTGAAGTTTATATATTTCCCGGTCCTTAAGTTTTGTTTCTTCCTCGTATTTTTGAGTCTGTGTTATCAGTTCTTCCTTCTTTTGAAGGATTATCTTTTTTTGCTTACCGATCGTTCTTCTATACAAAATGAACAACACCACCGAAAAAGCGATAAAATAACCGGTATAAGCCCACCAAGATCGATACCAAGGAGGAAATATGGTAAAAGAAAGAGAGGCTGTATCGGAACCGGAAATCTTTTCATTTATGAAGGCTTTCACTTCAAAGATATATTTTCCTTCACGCAAATTGGTATACTCTTTCATTGTATTTGTTGAAGGAATACTCCATGTTTCATCCAACCCCTTGAGCCGATAAGTATACAGTATATCCGATGAACGGGAATAATCCGTCGCAGCAAAATGAATACCGACCGAGTTGTCGGAATAAGACAACTCAACAACTTTATCTGCTAAACCATAATTGACAATACTATCGTTTTTACTGCTTATCAATTTTCTTATAAAAACAGTTATCGGAGACGCTGAATCTTCTTTTCGAGAAAGATTTATCTTTACGAAACCATTATCTACGGAAACGATGGCAGAACCCGAGTCGGGAAGAAATACATTCTCATAACTGTCTATCAGTTCATCCGTCAACCCTAAGTTATAGCTGTTTTTTTTATATTCTCCATTAGTATACTCCAACAATTTCAACTGTTTATCCGAAACAAACCAGATATTCTTCAGCTTATCAACAAACAGATATTCATAATATTTTGCACCGTCCAACATAGATTCCAGTTGAGTATACCGCTCAAAATTATCCGTTATCCGACTGTAGCGGAACAACCCGTCATTCATGCATACCACCAAATTGTTGTCTATTTTCCTAAAAAGAGTATTTGCATGAAATGCAGAAGTTTCCAATGAATAAGTCTTACGACTTAAGAGTTGTGTAAACTCGGGATCAAAACTGATTTTTTGTATTCCGTGAGTAGTATTTGTAGTCCAAAATGTATAAGGTTCCTCATCTTCAATAAATCCCCGGCAGGAACTGTTAAATTCGGGAACTTTATGAGAAAAGGTCCAACGCCCGTTCTTTTTCTGTAAAATATAAAGCCCGGAATAGGTTCCCGCAATCAATTTCTCTTTATTCCCTGTCAAAGACTGTGTTTCCCATACTCCCGGTAAATTTATTATATAGGTTTCGGAGGGCGTAACAATGGTAATTCCGTTATCTCCGGAACCGAATAAAGTGTTATCAATAATATTCAACGACCAAATTTGGCCTTCCGACCCTTCAATCAAATTATATTTTCCGTTCTTATCTATCTTATATAATGCCTGATTGGTACCCAAATACAATTCTTTATTATATATCAGGGAACAATACCCGGTACCGATGGGAGATACGGTAGAAAATAAAGGCCGAACAAGCGAATTCAGATCGATATAATCAAGTCCTTTGTCAAGACCCAGCCACAAATTTTGATCTTTGTCAAAAAAGGAACTCAGCACCGTATTATTTTTCAAGCCGTTATTCAGGTGAAAAGCTTCTTTATAGGAAGGGTCTGCGGGATTAAAAATAAAAATACCGTTTTGAACCGACCCCAATACGATTCTCGAACCCGAAACAGATGTGCAAAACAATTGATTATTCTTGATAAAATCATCGGCAGCCGATTGTATTTTATCCATACCGGACTTACCGATTATATACAACCCCGAACGAGCGGTCGTTACAAGTATTTTTCCTTCATAAGGCAACAAACTTACTAATTTCCGACCCTTTAGTGATTCGGAACAAGACAAAAAAGCAAGCGTTTTCTC
>DAIQOU010000284.1:0-6178 GCA_036787725.1 Bacteroidales bacterium | reverse complement strand
CTCAATGGGGATGGCACAGTTTTCCCAATACGGAAAAATTCAATCATGAGGAAACATTAAGAAACTATGATTTCAGGGGTTGGGAAGAACCCTACTCCGTACAGTTTAATGAAAAAGGCAGACAACAGGAGGCCGCAAATTATTTTCGTGTAAATCCGCACCGGTTACACTTAGGATATATCGGATTGGAACTCACGGATAAGTCCGGAGAAAAAGTAAAACCGGAAGGAATAAAAAACATCCGCCAAACGTTGGATTTGTGGGAAGGCAGGATAACAAGTCGTTTTAATGTGGGAACTGATTCCGCTACCGTCCGGGTGGTTGTTCATCCGCAACAAGATCAAATAGCGGCCCGTCTGAAATCTCCCCTGATTGAAAAGGGAAATATGAAAATCAATTTACGGTTCCCTTATCCCAGCGGTAAACATTCCGACGATGCTACGGATTGGAGCGTCCCCGAAAAACATAAAACGGAAATAGTATCACAAGATGAAAATTCTTTTGTACTGAAAAGAACATTGGATTCCACAGTTTATTACGTTGCCGTACAGTATGAAGGAAAAGCCGTGTTGGAAGAGACCGGCAGTCATTATTTTGTATTAAGTCCCGAAAACAACGATTTTTCTTTTACATGTGAATTTACGGATAAGGCTCCCGAAAATGTGAGTCACTCCGTTCAAGAGGCTTTTGATGCCTCTTCTCAATATTGGACGACCTTTTGGGAAAAAGGCGGAGCGATTGATTTTTCCAAATGTACGGATGAAAGAGCCGAAGAATTGGAAAGAAGAGTTATTCTCTCTCAATACCTGATGGCTATACAATCGGCCGGAATGTATCCTCCCCAAGAAACGGGATTGACTTACAACAGTTGGTTCGGCAAATTCCATCTTGAAATGCATTGGTGGCATGCTGTACATTTTGCGTTGTGGAACCGGGCGGACTTATTGGAGCGCAGTATGGATTGGTATGCCTCGGCGTACCCGGTTGCCAAATCAATCGCCGAAAGACAAGGATTCAAAGGCGCCCGTTGGATGAAAATGACGGATCCGTCAGGAATGGAGGCCCCTTCCAAAGTCGGTTCTTTTTTAATTTGGCAACAACCGCATTTCATTTATATGGCAGAACTTATTTACAGAAACAATCCTTCGGACGAAGTAATTAAAAAATACGGATTCCTGGTAAAGGAAACAGCCGAATTCATGGCCTCATTTGCAACTTATGATGAATTGGAAGGAAGATATGTTTTAAAGGGAATCATCCCGGCACAAGAAACATTAAGAGCTTCGGAAACCATTAATCCGCCTTTTGAACTATCTTATTGGCATTATGCCATGTCCGTAGCTCAACTGTGGAGAGAACGCGCAGGAGAAGCACGTAAACCTCAATGGGATGAACTGATTGATAAACTTTCTCCTTTAACAGCATTGGATGGCCTCTATTTAGCTTCGGAAGATGCAACGGATACTTATAAAGATATTCGGTTTACTTCCGATCACCCGGCTGTATTGGGAGCATTAGGGATATTGCCTCAATGCAAACTGGTACGGCCCGATTATATGAAAAATACCTTGGATTGGATTTGGGAAAACTGGAATTGGGGTAAAACATGGGGATGGGATTATCCGATGACTGCCATGTGTGCCGCCCGGTTGGGAGACCCGGAAAAAGCCGTTGGTGCACTGCTGATGGGAAAACGCACCAATACCTACCTGGTGAACGGACATAATTATCAGGACTCTCGGCTAAGGGTTTATTTACCGGGCAACGGAGGACTTTTAACTGCCGTTGCCATGATGTGTGCCGGATGGGACGGAAACGAGATAAAAAATCCCGGATTCCCGACAGACGGTACTTGGAATGTTATGTGGGAAGATTTGAACCCCATGCCCTGAG
This sequence comes from Bacteroidales bacterium, assembly GCA_036787725.1. Taxonomy (GTDB): domain Bacteria; phylum Bacteroidota; class Bacteroidia; order Bacteroidales; family Azobacteroidaceae; genus DAIQOU01. The sequence continues at coordinate 4,285 of DAIQOU010000284.1, read as the reverse complement.
CCGATCCTAATAATAAAGAGGAATAAATCGGAAATATTCCTCTTTTTCAAACCATCTTGTTCCGCTAAATAGTAAATTTAGGTATAAAAGCATGAAACGAACCGGCAAAGAATGATCATAAAAAATAATAACGTATGAAATACTATCTGTTAACAGCAATAATATGCAGCACATTCGCTTTAGTAAAAGCGCAAGATCCGCGGGAACGTACTTATTTTTATGAAATAACGGATCCGCGACATGAACCTAAATCTCAAGTCGAAGGATTTGCCGACAAACGGATAGAAGAACCGATGAACCGGGGATTGACTGCGGGCATAACCGAAGACGGAAAAGGGATCTATTTGAATTGGAGACTTCTAAAAACGGATGGTAATGATATAAAATTTAATGTTTACCGAACGGTAAACGGAAAGACAAAAAAACTGAACAAAAAGCCGATTACCTCCACTACTGATTTTACGGATCTTACTCCGACAACGGAAATGGCAGACTACCGGATTGAAAGTATAAAGGGCAAAACAAAACAGACATCGGAAAAAATTACAGTCGGTTTATCTGATCTGCAAACAAAAACACCGAATTATAAGAGTATCCGCCTGAAAGAGAACGTAACTGCGGGCCGGGTTGCCATAGCCGATTTGAATGGAGACGGAATATACGATTATATTATTCGTCATCCCAACAGCAACGTAGATCCGGGCGTAGCCAATCCGAACGATGGAACCACCTATAAAATAGAGGCCTACTTAAGTGACGGCACTTATTTGTGGACTAAAGATTTGGGACACGGCATTGAACCGGGCGTCTGGTATTCTCCTTTTATGGCCTACGATTTTGATGGAGACGGTAAAGCCGAAATCGTTTTAAAAACGGCCGGAGAGGATTACCTGAAAAACGAAAAAGGCAGGGTATACGGGGGTAGCGAATATTTATCGGTATTAAATGGAATGACAGGTAAAGAAATAGCCCGGGCAGACTGGCCCGAACGCAACGATCGGTATGGAAATCTGATAAGACAAAACAGAAATCAAATCGGAATGGCTTATTTAGACGGGAAAACCCCTTGTATCCTGGCAGCTCGGGGCACTTATAAATTGATGGCAGCAGACGCTTGGCAATTTCACAACGGTAAATTAGAAAAGTTGTGGAGATGGGATGGAGATGAAGAAAACCCCATTGTCCGAAGTCAAGGTGCACACAACATGGTATGCGGGGATGTAGATGGCGACGGAAGGGACGAAATATTGTTAGGTTCATGTATGCTTGACGACAACGGAACGCTGCTTTGGTCTTCCGGATTAGGACATTCCGACAAAGCCTATCTGACCGATATAGATCCTCAACGCCCGGGTCAGGAAGTGTTTTTGGCGTTGGAGCCTTGGCATGATAACGGTTACGGAGTTTGTATATTGGATGCTAAAACAGGAGAACGTATCCGGGGAATCGGGCATAAAACGTTTCATGTAGGCGATGGAATGGTAGCCGATATAGATCCTGCAAGTCCGGGATTGGAATGTTTTGCAAGTGAAGATAAAAAAGGCGGTTCCACCGATAAATATTTATTAAGCGCACAGGGAAAAAAATTAGCGTCCAATCAAGATGTCCCTCCTTGTCGGAATTGGATTTGGTGGGATGCAGGAAACATTCGCCAATTGTTTTTTGGCGACGATAATCGTTGGGGAGCCGAATCCATGTCCAATGGAAAAAGTCAATCTATCGGTTATTGGAAAGGAGAAAAGCTTGCAAACAGTATTTACGGAGATATCATTATGATCGCAGATGTTTTGGGAGATTGGCGTGAAGAAGTAATCACGGCTTTACCCGGAGAATTACGTATTTATTATACCAATATCCCGGCAAAAGATCGTAAAATAACATTGATGCAGGATGCAATCTACAGGAGTTATGTATTACAGCGTTCACAGGGATATCCCCAAGCCCCTGTACCTTCTTATTATTTAGGTGAATAATAATTATATATCATATACAACCATGATTAAAAAGAATCGATTATGGATAGCAGTCTTAGGAGCTCTCGCGATATTAAACAGCTCTTGTATCCGAAAACAGTCGGAGCATCCGTATGCTTATCTTTATAAGGATTTAGCTTTTGAAATGCCTCTGTTGTCCCCTCCGGCATTTCCCGACAATAAAGTTTCCCTCCTTGATTTCGGCGGAATCGGCGACGGTATAACATTAAATACAGAAGCTTTTGCGAAAGCAATAGAAGCACTCTCCGAAAAGGGAGGAGGATGTTTGGTTATTCCTGCGGGAGTTTGGTTTACGGGACCGATCGTATTGAAAAGCAATATCAACCTGCATTTGGAAGATAGGGCAATTATCCTTTTTTCTCCGGATAAGAGCCTGTATCCGATAGTGGAAACTTCTTTTGAAGGATTGGATACCCGCAGATGCCAATCTCCTCTATGGGGAAAGGACTTGGAAAATGTAGCTGTAACCGGCAGTGGAGCCATAGACGGGAACGGGCAGTATTGGCGTCCGTTGAAGAAACAAAAAGTTTCGGACGGTTTTTGGAAACGGACCACCTCTGCAGGGGGAGTATTCAAACGGGAAGATTACTGGATGCCGTCAGCTCAATATTTGCATGGAGATACCATCAGCGACATGAATGTTCCCCGCCACCTGAAAACGGAAGAAGAATGGGCTTCGGTAAAAGATTTTTTGCGTCCGGTAATGGTAAGCCTTCAAAATTGCAAAAATGTATACCTGCAAGGCATTATTTTCCAAAACTCCCCGGCATGGAACTTACATCCTCTTATGTGCGAAAATGTTATAATTGATGGGGTACAAGTGCGTAATCCGTCTTATGCACAAAATGGGGACGGATTGGACTTAGAGTCTTGCAAAAATACCATTATCGTAAACAGTACTTTTGATGTGGGAGATGACGGTATTTGCATCAAATCGGGAAAAGATGAAGATGGAAGGAGAAGAAATCGCCCTTGCGAAAATGTAATTGTAGACAATTGTACTGTCTTTAAAGGCCATGGAGGATTCGTGGTGGGCAGCGAAATGTCCGGCGGAGTACGAAATATCTCTGTCTCCAATTGTCAGTTTTTGGGAACCGATGTAGGATTACGTTTCAAGAGCCGCAGAGGACGAGGCGGTATTGTCGAAAATATCTATATTTCCAATATCAGTATGTTCGATATTGCAACCGAACCGTTGTTGTTCAACTTATATTATGGAGGAAAATCGGCAGTAGAGGTATTGGAAGAAGGAGAGACACAACCGAAAGAAGAAGTTTTCCCTCCGGTAGACGAAACGACACCGACCTTCCGTAATATATTTATCAAGGATGTTATTTGCAGTAAAGCACGCCGGGCAATGTATTTTTACGGACTGCCCGAACATATGATCGATAATATCAATATTGAAAATATTACTGTTCATTCTCAACTGGGAGCCGAACTGACAGAGTCAATGAATATCCGGTTCAAAAACGTAAATATCTATCCGCAACAATCACCTGTTGTGTCTCTCAAGAACGTTAAAAATGTATTTATAGAAAACCTAAATACCGACAACACATTAGAAACGGTTTTTGAAGTTTCCGGTAAGAGGTCAGAGAATATAAATCTTCCGGAATCCTATGAAGAGAATAAGTTAAAAAAAGGAAAAGAGTTACCGGCCCAAACCATAAAACTCAATACAATCAATTGATATGAAAGAGATAATATTAATTCTGTTCTTTAGTACCCTGCTGAGTTTACAACTTCCGGCAAAAGATATATTTCCGGACGGAACACCCGTTCCGGAGTGGTTCAGACAAAACGAACCGGTAAACATTCAAACATTGGGCAAAATATACAAAATTACGGACTACGGAATTATCCATGACAGTACTCTTGTTCAGACAGAAAAAATACAGGCAGTCATAGACGAAGCATTTAAAGCAGGAGGAGGTGTCATTTTCATTCCGGAAGGTACATTTTTAAGCGGAGCCTTATTTTTCAAACCCAATACCCACCTGTACTTAGAAAGGGATGCCGTTTTGAAAGGAAGCGATGATATCAGTGATTTTCCGGTAGTAGCCACCCGAATCGAGGGTCAAAGCATAAACTACTTTGCCGCACTTGTCAATGCCGATCGGGTGGACGGATTCACCATTTCAGGGGAAGGAACAATCAACGGCAACGGATTAAGATACTGGAAATCATTTTGGTTGCGAAGAAAAGTCAATCCCCGATGCACCAACATAGAAGAATTACGTCCGCGTCTGGTTTATATTTCGAATAGTAAAAACGTCCGGTTATCAGGG
>DAIQOU010000781.1:0-1777 GCA_036787725.1 Bacteroidales bacterium | reverse complement strand
CTTTTCTTTTTATTACATTCACAACCTTTAGTCAGGTAGTAAAAGATTATAATCCTTCTATTCAAAAAACAACCCGTATCCAATATTTTAAGCCTACGGAAGAATACCTTTTTTCGGGAGATGCCATGCCTTATTATCATAATGGTACATTCTATTTATATTGGCTATTGGATGAAGGTCATCATGCCGGCTTGGAAGGCCTGGGAGGACATCAATGGGCATTAAGTACAACGACAGATCTGATCAACTGGAAACATTATCCGGTCGCTTTAGGAATAGAGAATGAAGAACGTGAAAAATCGATATGTACCGGATCGGTAATTGCTGAAGGAAATACGTTTTATGCTTTTTATGCAACCCGTGTAAAAGAAGATGAGAAAGTACATGAACAGTTAAGTTATGCAATAAGCACCGACGGAGGTTATACTTACCGCAAACAGGAACCCAACCCGTTTTATTATGCTCCTCAAGAATGTATCAGCAGGGATTTCAGAGATCCGAAAGTTTTTAAGGATGAAGAGGGGGTTTTCCACTTGTTTATTCCGGGAAATCTGAAAGAACCTTCTTTAAGCGGTTTCGGCGGATATCTTGTACACCTTACTTCGAAAGATCTTAAAAACTGGAAAGAAGCCGAATCGCCATTGAAAGGGCAGAGAGGTACTCCGGAATGTGCCGATTATTTCAAATGGAATGATTGGTATTATTTATTATACAGTATTGGGGGACATACCTATTATTTAATGTCCAAAGAACCCTACGGCCCATGGCTCTATCCCACATCGCAGGCATTAATTGAATATTTCGGAAGTGTGTATAAAACAGCGGGATTTAAAGACGAACGTCGTATAGCCGTTGCTTATTCTCCGTATCGTAAGGATGATAAGGATTCCGGAGACAGAATATGGGGAGGAACCATTCTATTCCGGGAGCTGTTTCAAGAAGCGGATGGAACATTGGGAGTCAAATTCCTGAATGAAGTTTTACCGGCCATGTCTCCCAGAGCAACTCCCAATCCGGAGATCCATTCGCCGGGCAATATCGTTTCCGTTTGCAAAGGAAATATACATCTGAATGCTTCGGGCAACATCGGTATCGCTTCTCTTTCCGACCTGCCCGGAAATTATCGCATTTCAATGCAAATACAACCAGCCGGAAATTACGAGGAACTGGGATTGTTTCTTCGAGCTACGGATAAAAGGAAACCGGGTTACCGGCTGGAAATGAATCCGAATAACCACACTGTCACCATGCATAATACCTCCATTCATGCTGTAAGCGAGCTGAAAAAAAACATCCTTTTAGATGTAATCGTATATAATGACTTTTTTGATGTATCGATTAATAATAAACGATGTATTCTAAATCGTTTACCGGAACAAAAGGGAACAAACCTCTTCTTCTATGTGAAAAACGGCAATACCGTAATTCGAGATATACAAATTCAGGAAATTAAAAATTAGCGCCTATGGTATTGGCATAAAAATGATAGATTTCTCTTCATACGGGGTTTATAAACCGAATTAAATAATAATAAATATGTTGTGAATCAGCCGAATAAATTTGGCTGACAGTATTCTTCATGTCTATGAAGAAAGGGATTTTGATTGCTATTTTCTGTCAGGGGAAAATAAAGATTGAATTGAATAAGCAGTAAAATGAATAACAGAAAAATATATGAAAAATTTCAACAGCGGGTAAACAAGAAAAGAAAGAAAGTGTGTCCCCATACTTTCGGGAGCAAAAGTGCAAGGCAAGTATAATAAGCACCTTAAGTTTA
>DAIQOU010000283.1:0-6198 GCA_036787725.1 Bacteroidales bacterium | reverse complement strand
CCTGATAAATTCCGGGAGCAGTTGAATATAAATTAATTTCGATTCAAAAAAAGGATAAGCTTTTTCCTCCGGAAAAATTATTTCAACTTTAAGAGAATAGAAGGATTGATACGAACCGAAACTGCACAAGAAAAGTTAAAAGACTGATTAGTAAGCGGTTCATTTTGAACTTCCAGTTTGGGAAAGTAAAAACAACCGGCATAAGCTCCCAAGTGAATCCCGGAAGCAAATCGCTGTTCATAATCCAACCCGGCTGTCAACAAATTCGGCTTCCGGAAGGTACGCCCGTCAATAGTCAATGATACATTCCCGAACATGGGATTCCCAAACAAGTTAACAAAATCACGACTGTTCCACCAACCCAATTTACAGGTGAAATTCCAAACCGTTGCCGATAGAGAAGCATAAGCGGCTCCCCCCTGCGAAAAAATATTAGCATCTCCGTAAAATTCTTTATACCCCACTCCCATTACCTCCAGCGAAACCCGCTTTAACAACCGCCCGGGATTAAGTCCGATGCGGATTCCGGCTGCTGCATTCGCCTGAGAAGAAACCGATCCCACCACTGTATCCAGCTCCCCCCCACGGTGAATCATAACTCCTTGTGCCGGAAGACTCAAGGTAAAAAAAGCATCGGGATCCGTAATATGAAAAGCAGAAGAGACACCCACCGTGAATGCCTCATTATGAGTATCGTTTTTAAAAGTAAAACTTTCCCAATTAATCCAACAGTCCAGATCGAGCGGTCTCGAATTAAGCAAAATCTGAGCTCCCGTTTCCGGATCTGCCGAAAAATTCAAATCCCGATTATATAAAGGTTCTATCAACCGGTGATTGGCTCCTCCATAAAGCATTCCCAATACCAAGTTTAGTTGCTTTACGGGTTGTATCTGAGCTCGGAAAAAAGGTTGAATATGCAGCCCGAAGCGGTAATCATCGGCCATCCATTCCGAGATATCTTGGTAGGTATAACAAGGATATTTATCGGCACCCCAGAATTTCAGCAAGGAAACTCCCGCTTCCAACTTAACAATAGGAAGAGGACGATAGATAATTCGGGGATTAAATCGAAAACCGGGCAACGAATATCCGTCAATAATATCGCCGTCAAATTCGCTGTCACTGAAAAAACTGAGGTTATCGATACTAAGCGACAACATTCCCTCCTCATCCGGATTCAACGTATAATCTTCTGTCAATAACCCGTCTACAGGACGTTGTCCGCTTACTTCAATATACCATACCGCACACAACAAAAATAAAAGAAAATACCTCATGGGGCAATACAATAACACAATGAAAAATAAAGAATGAATGACTTATTAACTGTTCATTGACGCCAAAAATTCTTCATTATCATAGGTTTGCATAAGGCGATCTTTCACAAATTCCATGGCTTCAATACTGGTCATATCCGACAAATACTTACGGAGTATCCACATGTGATTTACCATATTCCGATCCTGCAGCAAATCATCACGCCGGGTACTGGACGCTGTAATATCCACCGAAGGATAAATACGTTTATTGGAAAGTCGGCGATCCAATTGCAATTCCATATTGCCCGTACCCTTGAACTCTTCAAAAATGACATCGTCCATTTTTGATCCGGTATCGGTCAAAGCAGTAGCTATAATAGTGAGTGATCCTCCGTTTTCAATATTTCTCGCCGCTCCGAAAAAACGTTTGGGTTTCTGTAATGCATTGGCATCTACTCCTCCCGAAAGCACCTTCCCGGATGCCGGCTGAATGGTATTGTAAGCACGCGCCAATCGTGTGATGGAATCCAAGAGGATTACCACATCGTGTCCGCATTCCACCATCCGCTTCGCTTTATTCAAAACAATCTCGGCAATCTTGACATGTCGATCGGCCGGCTCATCGAAAGTCGAAGCAATCACTTCAGCATCCACACTCCGTTGCATATCGGTTACTTCCTCCGGACGTTCATCAATCAATAACACAATCATATATACTTCCGGATTATTCCAGGAGATGGCATTGGCTATATCTTTCAGCAACATGGTTTTTCCCGTTTTAGGTTGGGCAACGATCAATCCGCGTTGTCCTTTTCCGATCGGAGAGAACAAATCCACTACCCGAACCGCAATCTTATCGTTTACTTTAGGACTCATGCTGGAGGTCAATTTGAACTTTTCATCCGGGAATAATGGAGTAAGATGATCAAAAGGTACCCGGTCTCTCACGTCTTCCGGCTTCAGTCCGTTGATCAGATCCACTTTGACCAGCGGAAAAAACTTTTCGCCTTCTTTAGGCGGACGAATGGGGCCTTCCACCACATCTCCCGTTTTCAGACCGAATAATTTTATTTGTGATTGGGATACATATACGTCATCAGCCGAAGATAAATAGTTATAATCGGCCGAACGCAGAAAACCATACCCTTCCTGAATGATCTCCAATACACCGACTCCCGTCAGGATACCGTCAAAATCAAAACGTTCTTGTTTATTGTTGTTATTATTTTGCGGCTGTTGTTGATTTCCCTGCTGCTGACGATTATTATTTCCGTTATTATTATTTTGTTGAGGGGGCGTAGGTTGCGGTTTAGACACTTCTTTTCGGGGGGGCGGAACGGAAAACAAATCCCGATCCATTACACTATTAACACTCGGACTGTGTCGGAATACCAGTTTTTGACCGGGTTCTGCCGGTTTTTCCGGTACAACCGATGCCGGTTCTTTCTCTGCTTCCGCCGGTTGAGCTTGCTCCTTCACCGGTTCCGGTTTATTCACCGGTTCTGCCGGAGGCAAATCCGATGCGGCCGGTTTCTCGGGAAGAGCAACTTCCCGGGTCGGTACAGCTACGGGAGTTTGTTGTGTCTTTGTTTTCGGCTTTGCTTTCGGCTGTTTTTTGGGTTCCGGCTTAGGCTCGCCGGGCTTTATTGCTTCCACTGCCGGAGGAACCGTTGCCGGTTCTTTCTTTCCTTTTTGTACGGAACGCTTTGAAGAAACCGTATTGACAGTTTCGGAAACCGGTTGCTTCTTTTCTTCTCCTTTTTCTTTTACCTCTGCTTTTGATTCCTTTTCGGACTCTTTTTTAGGAGCCGGTTTCGTTTTTCGTGCAGTTCTTTTTGGGGGAGCTTTTTCCACAGCTGCCTGTTGTGCTCCGACTATTGCTTGTTGATCTAGGATTTGGTAAACAATTTCATCTTTACTTAATTTCTCGACTTTCTTCAAACCGAGTTCTTTTGCGATGGAAAACAAGGCATCTTGCTCCATTTCTTTTAATTGCAAAATATTATATTTCTGCATAAACCTGTTTTAATATATATTATTATTGAATTATCTTTTAGAATTTTATAATACCGATTATCTTAACTCATCGACATTAATTAAGGTCAAACCTTGTTTATTATCTTCTTAACAATCTCACATACATTTTCTTGGAACAAAATAAACATAAAATGAACTCTTATCTTTATAAGAAATTATCGAAGGAAGTCAATAAACGAAGTGATTATGGCGCAAATATAAACAGTATTTTTGATTTGTAATAAAGATTATTCAAAAAAATTCATTATACAAACTGTTTTTGTGTCTTTTCGGATACTGAAACGACGATCAATACGCTCTCCTACCACCCAAACGATAAGATCTCCACTGCAAAGAATCCATGCACCCTCTTTATCCGGTTTACTGTATTTTTGATCCCGGAAGTAATCACTCAACTTTTTTGATCCTTTCATACCAAACGGAAAAAAACGGTCTCCGGTTTTCCATTTACGAAGTATTAAAGGAAAAATCAACTTTTCGGCATCCAAATAAGCAATTTGTTTGTCTTTTTTAATTACATAACCCGGAATGTTTTCTTCATATTTTATAGTCAGACGAATGGGCCGATCCATCTGCCGGTCTTCCTTTTCAATCCGGTAAAGCTGCCCGGACGGCTCCGGCTGAATCGAATTCAAAATAAATGTATTACGATCCTTTACCAATCGATGAGTTTGGGAATAAAATACTTTTCCGGGCAACGCATCCATCGCTTCCCTTATTTCTTCTATAATCGCTCTTCCGAATCCGTATCCCGACAATATTTCATAAAGTAAAGCACCGGGAGAAGCAAACGTACGAAGCATGGGTATAAAAATACGTCCGGAACCCTCATCAAAAACCACTTTCCGGGCTTCCTCCACCGATCGTTCATAGACACAACGAGTCCGGCTAAGGTTAAGAATAGTACGTTCCAACGCATCTTTTACGGAAGGATTAAGGGTTTCCAACAACGGAATCACCTGCAACCGGATCTTATTCCGGACAAATTCGGGTTTCAGATTCCCGGAATCGGTAACATAATTCAATCCCTCCTCACGTACATAAGATAAAATTTCCTCTTTTGTCAAACACAACAACGGACGTATCACGAAGCCGTTTTTTGGATTCATCCCCGTAAGTCCCCGAATGCCGGTTCCTCGAATCAGATTCAGCAATAAGGTTTCAATATTGTCATCCCGATGATGGGCAACGGCAACCGCAGCTGCATCTTTTTCTTTTCTGATCTTTTCAAAATAATCGTACCTTAATTCCCGTGCGGCCATTTCTATGGAAATGCCCCAATCCGAAGCATAGCGGTAAGTATCAAAATCCACTTTCAAAAAAGGAATTCCCAATACGGATGCAAATTCGTTGGCAAACACCTCATCCCGATTCGCTTCTTCCCCTCTTAAATGAAAATTACAATGAACGGCAACACATTTATACCCGAATCCATGCAATATATGAGTCAATACCACAGAATCGGCTCCCCCGCTCAATCCTACAATTACAGCAGTTCCCGGCCCCAAAAGTCCCTCTTTAACAATAAATTGTTCTACTTTTTTGCGGAGAGTATGCATCATTTCATTTTTTCAATGCATTCCTGTAAACGGCAACCACTTCTTTGGCAATTTCATCCCACTCATATTTTTCCATTGCATATTTCCGGGGAAGGACGGAAGTCTCGAACATTTTCTTATTCAATTTTTCAGTCAAATCAGGAATATTTCCGCAGGTAAAATAAGAATCCGGAGGAAGATTCACTTCCACATTGGCAGGTATGTCACTCACCAATACATCCAATCCGTAACTCATCGCTTCCAACAAGACAATGGGTAATCCTTCGTGAAAAGAAGGAAGAACAAACAAACGGGCATGTGAAAACAATTCATTCAACGGTTCGCCCGAAATAAATCCGGTCAGAATGATGCCTTGCTCCTTTGCTTTTTTCTTCAGATTCCGGGAATAATCGGTTTCATGATCCGCATCTCCGGCTAAGACCAATTGAATATCCTTTCTTTTGAGAGAAGAAAATGCTTCTATCAATAAGTCAAAACCCTTTTCCGGCACAAACCGTCCGGCTGCCAGGATGTATTTTCCTTTATCTAATCCCCACTTTTGAATATAATCCGTACCGGTCGAAAGCGTTGGAGAATCCACCCCGTTGAATATCAGATGTGCATCTTTTCGACCGTATTTCGTTCGGACTATTTCATTAATCACGTTGGAAATAACAATCAATTCATTCGCTTGCGTTGCAGCATAACGTTCTCCCAACTTTAGCATACGCTTTGCAAACTTGTTCCATTTTTGACGATCATAATCCGGCCCGTGATGAGTCACAACAACACGAAGTCCCAATCTGCGAGCCAACGGTACAAATAAGGAAGGTCCGATCGCATGAATATGGAGGATATCCGCTTTCATTCGTTTGGCTAAAATAACAGCCCGAAAAGTATGAAAAAAGGCTTCCAGTGATTTTCTTTTGGGAGTATAAATAGTTTTGAGTTTTATACCTTTATACTCTTTTAATTGGTCTGATACATGGCAAGAACGACGAATCAGAGTGACATCACATCCCAACTTTACTATCCGGGGATAAAGCTCTTCACAATGCTTTTCCACGCCGCCCAACACATTGGGGATTCCTCTTGTTCCTGTCACAACTATTCTCATTATCGGGAATTATTCTTCAACCAAAGACATGTTCTTTTTAACTTAAAGGTAACAATATGTTTCCATTTTTGATGAAAGGAATTTTCTTGTAAAATCAAAAGAGCGGATTTACGATTCTTTCCGGTATTCAAATCATAAATAATCGACGCAATTTTTCCAAATAGTATAAACCTCACACCGGAATAAAATAAGAAAATTTGTCTTATTAAAAGCAAAAACCGGAAAAAAACATACAACCCAAACGCCG
>DAIQOU010000282.1:0-6213 GCA_036787725.1 Bacteroidales bacterium | reverse complement strand
TACGATTGAAGAGTATAAAAAAACCGAACGTCCGAAGGTGGTATTAACTTGGGCACCTCATCCGCGAGCCTTGCCGCAAGCCGTTCCCAATTCATTTGCGGATTTCATGAACGAAGCCGACGTGGATTTCGTAATTACTCATCCCGAAGGATACGAACTGGACGAACAATTCGTACGAGGAGCCAAAATAGAATACAATCAACAAAAAGCATTTGAAGGGGCAGACTTTATTTATGCCAAGAACTGGGCTGCCTTCCGGGATCCGAATTACGGAAAAATCTTGAGTACGGACCGGTATTGGACAGTCGATTCCGAAAAAATGGCCCTTACCCATAATGCTTATTTCATGCACTGTCTTCCTGTAAGAAGGAATATGATTGTTACGGACGAAGTAATTGAAAGTCCGCAATCCATTGTTATCCCGGAAGCCGGGAACCGGGAAATTTCCGCACAAACGGTTATTAAAAGGATGCTGGAAAGTTTATAAAAAGAATGACCGAACTCAAGACCCGGTGGTATCATTTAGCTGCCATTTTAACGGTAATCATTTGGGGAACGACCTTTATTTCAACCAAAGTATTGATAAATAACGGTCTTTCCCCCGTTGAAATATTGCTTTATCGCTTTATTCTGGCTTACATTTGCATTTTGTTCATTTCACCCAAACGGCTTTTTGCAAAAAATATCCGGGACGAATTATTATGTGCAGGAACCGGGTTATGTGGAGGTTCTTTGTACTTCGTCTTGGAAAATACAGCTTTACAAATCACTTTGGCATCCAATGTATCGTTGATCATCTGTACCGCCCCCATCTTTACGGCCTTTCTTTCGCGGATTATTTATCGGAACGAACGAATAAAATCTCATTTATTGGTCGGTTCATTAATAGCTTTGTTGGGGGTTTCTTTAGTGGTATTTAATGGAAGTTTCATACTTAAAATCAATCCGTTGGGAGATATTTTAACGATTTTGGCTGCCGTTTGCTGGGCATTTTACGGGATTATTTTACAACGCCTGAATAAATATTACCCCATTCTGTTTATTACTCGTAAAGTTTTCTTTTACGGAATTATCACGCTGTTGCCGGTTCTTTTTTTCAACCCGACCTTGGTACATTTTTCCTTAATAAAAGAACCCGTTATCTTTTCCAACCTGATATTTTTAGGGATTATAGCTTCCCTTTTCTGTTACATCACTTGGAACACGGCTACCAAGAAACTGGGGGTTGTTCAAACAGCCGGTTATATATATCTGATCCCGTTGGTTACGGTCATTTCTTCTGCCATCATAATAAAAGAACCGATAACGATCATTGCCGTCATCGGTTGCATTTTTATTTTGTGCGGAGTATATACTGCAGAAAGAGGGTTCAAATTAAGAATTCATTGAACTATTCTTCAAATAACTTCCACCCCTTGTTCTTTTAACAAATTCAATCCGATGTCTTTTAACTTGAACTTTTGTATTTTTCCGCTACCCGTGAGAGGAAACGAATCTACAAAAAAGATATATTTGGGAACTTTATGCCGGGCAATTTTTCCTCGGCAAAATGCTTTTACATCCTCCGGCAGCAGCGTTACACCCTCTTGCAAAATAATAAATGCTCCTACTTCTTCACCGTATTTCGGAGAAGTAATTCCGGCCACCTGAACATCCTTAATCCCTTCCAAATGGTATAAGAACTCTTCTACCTCACGAGGGTAAATATTCTCACCGCCCCGGATAATCATATCCTTAATTCGCCCGGTAATCCGATAATACCCTTGTTCATCCTTAATACCCAAGTCACCCGAATGTAACCATCCGTCTTTATCGATCACTTCTTTGGTGGCCTCCGGATTTTTATAATATCCTTTCATTATCAAATAACCGCGACAACAAATCTCTCCTTGTTCTCCGGTTTCACACTCTTCTCCCGTTTCCGGATTAACTACTTTCACTTCCGTACACGGAAATTCTTTTCCTACGGTAGTACAACGAGCTTCAAACGGATCTTCAATGACCGAATGAGTCATTCCCGGAGAAGATTCTGTCAGTCCGTATACGCTTGTAATATAAGTTATATGTAATTTCTCCGTAACCTGTCTCATTAATTCCACGGGACACAACGAACCGGCCATCAATCCCGTACGGAGCGAACTTACATCAAACATACTAAACATCGGGTGATTCAACTCCGCTATAAACATAGTAGGAACGCCATACAAAGCAGTACATCTTTCTTTATGAACCGAAGCCAATACAACTAACGGATCAAATCGTTCCACCATCACTTGAGTCGATCCGTGAGTCAGGCAATTCATTGTTGCCAACGTTATTCCGAAACAATGAAACAAAGGCACACAAATACACAACTTATCATCGGGAGTAAATCTCATTCCCTCTCCGCAAAAGAATCCGTTGTTTACAATATTATGATGAGAAAGCATAACTCCTTTGGGAAAGCCGGTAGTCCCTGAAGTATATTGCATATTCACAACATCATGACAAGTCACCTTACTTTTTATTTCATTCAATGTTCCATCGGAAACATTCTTTCCCAGTAACAAAATCTCTGCGGTATTATACATTCCCCGGTATTTCTCTTGTCCTATGTAAATCACATTTCGTAAATGCGGAAACCGTTCATTCTTAAAACTACCCCGCTGAGCGGTCTTTAATTCCGGGACCATTTCATATACCATATCCACGTAGTTGCCGTCAAACACTCCCTCTGTGATGCAAAGGGTATCGATATCGGCATTATCCATGAGGTATTCCAATTCATGCTGTTTGTAATTGGTATTCACAGTGACCACCACTGCCCCTATCTTAGCGCCGGCATATAAAAAGGTGAGCCAATCGGGCACATTCGTAGCCCAAATTCCCAAGTGTTTCCCGGGTTTCATTCCTATGGACAACAGCCCTTTTGCCATATGATCCACCCGTTCGTTAAACTGTTTCCAGGTAAAACGCAGATCCCGATCCGAATAAACAATGTATTCTTTATCGGGAGTTTTTTCCGCCCAATATTCAAGCCACTGACCCAAGGTCCTATCCATTAACTGCATAGAATAAATTATTAAGATAAGATTAACAATAAGACATTACACGGGAATATAAACTACGGCCAGTATTTTCGCTCCTCTTTCATCCGCTGCATGTACATGATGAGCCACAATGGAATCATAATAAATACTGTCGCCTTCTTCCAACAAATATGTCTCGCTGCCGTAATTGATTTCTACGCTTCCTTCCAAACAGTAAATGAATTCTTCTCCTTCATGCGTGGAAAGAACAAAATCAACACCTTCTCGAACCGGTGCTATCCGGATGATAAACGGTTCCATATGCCTTCCGACTTTGGCAGGCGACAAGGAATAATAATCCATGTGTTTATGTGAAATGGTGTTCTTCGTGGAAAAACTAAGGCTCTTGTTTTGTTGATTATTACGGGAAACTACCGGACCCAACTCTTCCTGATCATCCAAGAAAGTACCGACTCTCACGCCTAATATACGAGCGATCTTTATAAGGGATGCCAATGTAGGCAAACCTTCCGATTCTTCCATGTTTTTAATCTGTTGTTCATCTAAACCGATGAGCTGAGCCATCTCTTCTATGGTAATAGATTTGGATTCCCGAAGTTGCCGGATACGTTCCCCTACCTTCATATTTTTAGCCATTTTTATAAATAATCTCCGTATTTTTCTTTCAAGTTTAAACAGAAAGGTGCAAAAATATGATATTTCCCAATCAATTCATAGAAAAAACGGAAATTATTCCACTTTTAATATTTCTTATCAAATTAACCACAACCACACTTGCATACCCATAAAAAAGAGAAGAAGTGCGATCAACAGAAGAGAAAAAAGGCGTCTTCCCTTTTTTGCTTTTGAAACTACCCGGCTTTGCAACAGGGCTCGAATCTCTTGTTGTTCCTCGCCGGAGAAAAAAGATTTCGGTATAATATAAGCTTGCAAAGAAGAAATATAGACATAAAAACTGCGTTTGTCTTCCAAGTATTTAAAAATGTCCTCCCATCTCAATGATCCTTTTGAATTGTAAGATTCAAATGCAAAAGACTCTTCCGACATACAATATAATAAAGGATGCAGGAAAGCAACGGTCTCCTTTCTCAACTTAACGGAATTCCTGTAACAAGAAAATAAAACGACCAACGGCATTAACAAAAAGACAACGGCAAGAAACACATCCATTGCGTCCTTAAAACCTCCAATAATGCCTTTTATCAACAACATCAATCCGCACAAAAAAGCAAGTCCGAAAAAATAATATGAATAACTGTCTTTCAAGGAGATTAGTTGCAGTCCGAAAATATCGTCCCGACTTATTTCTACTTTTTTTTCAACCATACGATTTGTTTATTTAGATTTTTACTGTTTTCCGGGGTATAAATTTAATCAATCTTTGTTATAATGGCATAAAAAGAGAACCGGGTTCTTTGATTGTAACCGGATAGTCCTTATTTTAGCACAAAAATAACAAAAGTGTGCATAGATATGGTCAAAGAAAATTTCATTAACATATATGAATCCGGGTTTGTCCGACATTGGGAGTTACCTGCTTTATCCGATTACAAAGAAAATTCGGATTTTAAGTATAAAGATTTAGCGGCAGAAATAGAGAAAATACATCTCCTCTTGGGTGTTTGCAAGATAAAACAGGGAGATAAAATCTCTCTTATCGGAAAAAATTCTTCAAGGTGGTGTATTACTTATCTGGGAGTTATTACCTACGGAGCAATAATCGTACCCATTTTGCAGGATTTCAGTTCCAACGATGTCCATCATATTATCAATCATTCGGAATCCGTATTGCTCTTTGCGGCCGATTCGATATGGGAAACGCTGGAAGAAGAAAAACTGCCCAAAATCCGGGCTGCTTTCTCTTTAAGTGATTTTCACTTGTTATATCAACGCAAAGGATGTAAATTCGAAAACATTAATCTGCAACAATTATTGAGGGATAAATATCCCGACGGATTAAAAAAAGAAGATGTGAAATATCCGGATATTCCCAACGAGAATGTGATTGTGATCAGTTACACTTCCGGGACAACCGGTTTCAGCAAAGGAGTAATGACTACAGCCAATAATCTGGCGGGAAACATTACATTCGCACAACGGATGAAAATCTTGCAACCCGGACAAAAAATGCTTTCCATGCTTCCGCTCGCCCATGCTTACGGATGCGCTTTTGAGTTTCTGTATCCTCTTTCCGAAGGATGCCATGTTACCTTTTTAGGTAAAACTCCTTCTCCCAACATATTGTTGAAAGCATTCGAATCGGTAAAGCCGCATCTCATTATTGCTGTACCGCTTATTTTGGAGAAGATCTATCGTAAAATGATTGTTCCGCAATTGAATAAAAACAGTATTCAATTGGCTTTGAAAATTCCCGGCCTTAACTCTCTGATTTACGGAAAAATTAAGAAAAAACTGATAGAAGCATTCGGAGGAAGATTTGATCAGGTCATCATTGGGGGGGCACCCTTAAATGCAGAAGTGGAAGCTTTCTTTTTCAACATAAAATTCCCCTTCACCATCGGGTACGGAATGACGGAATGTGCTCCATTGGTCAGCTACGCCCCCTCTTCCAAGTTTGTTCCCGGTTCCTGCGGCCGTATTCTGGACATCATGGAAGTACGCATCGATTCGGAAGATCCTTATCAAACGGTAGGAGAAATACAGGTTCGGGGAGAAAACGTGATGCAAGGCTATTATAAAAATGAAGAAGCCACCCGAAATGCGTTCACGGAAGACGGTTGGTTAAAAACGGGCGATTTGGGAACCATCGATGCTGCCGGACGGATATTTATCCGGGGACGATCCAAGGATATGCTCTTAAGCGCCAACGGACAAAATATCTACCCGGAAGAAATAGAAGCCAAATTGAATAACCTTCCTTTTGTAATGGAAAGTCTGATCATTCAAAAAGACAATAAACTGATTGCATTGGTATACCCGGATTACGAAGAAATCGATAAAGTCAATATCGAACACGACAAACTGCCTCAATTGATGGAAGAAACCCTGAAAACCATCAATACGCTGGTGGCTCCTTACGAAAGAATCAGCGAGATACGATTATTTTCTGCGGAGTTCGAGAAAACACCGAAGAAAAGCATCAAGCGTTATTTATACATCAATCATAATCATTAAATACAGACCGGCCCCACAGTTGTAAAACAAAATCGGGCCGGTCTTTTTG
>DAIQOU010000281.1:0-6219 GCA_036787725.1 Bacteroidales bacterium | reverse complement strand
TCCCCCGCCGTATCCAATAAAAGAACCCGACTGCGTCTTTCCATGTCATCCAATCATACCATGGAAGAAATGGATGCTTGTGTTGATATCATAAAGGAGACTTTTGATACAATCTCTTATGCACATTTTACCCCCCACGGGTAAGTGCATCCGATTCGTAACCGGCAAACGGATTTTGGCTAACGGCAAAATTCGGACATATAATAAAAACGGGACCGACTCACAATGAGCAGTCCCGTCCAAGATCGAAAAAATGATTTGTCAGTTATTCAGATAGTCAGTCAGTTCATAAAATTATACCAAAAGGCTCTATCAATCCGGAAATTTGCTCTTCCGTCAATCCTTCCGGGTTATAGCCGCAGGTTTTTGCAAATGCATAGATCTGTGCCGATTTGGACAATGTATCAATCAGATCAAACGTCTCGGTCAGATCTTTTCCTACAGCAAAGACCCCATGCTTTTCCCAAATAACAATATCATGATTCTCCAATACAGGAAGAGTCAATTTGGCAATCGCAACCGTTCCGGGGACTTCATAAGGCACAAAACCTACTCCTTTAGGCACCACTATAAATGTTTCCGGATGCATTCCCCACAACACTTTATTAATAGCTTCGGCACTCTTTAATTCAGGGACATGCGAAAGAGCAATCAAATCGGTAGGATGAGTATGAAGCACCAACCGATTGTCGGAACCTTTCTTTTTGAAAGAAGCTAAAATAGAAAAATGAGACGCCAGTTCAGAAGTCGGTTTAATATTTTCTTCTGCAATCACATCATATGAATTTCCGTCTTCGGATACTCGAACGATAGAACCGTGTTTTAACGGATCTTTAGCCACATCCCTCATCCGTTTTCCCGTGCCGGTAACATAAAAGAAATCGCCGGACAGTTCTTTCAGTTCGGCCGGTAATTGATAGGTTGCAAAAGCATCCAATGTTTTATTTCCGTCTCCGATTATTTCGGTAATATTAATAGAAATATTTCCGGCATTGCGTTCGGCCCATCCTTTTTGCCATAAATAGCCGGCAATCTCCGCAACTTCGTCCAACTGAGATTTCAGCCTGTCATTAAGTGTAAGTTTCATTTTTTACAATAGTTTTATTTTACTATGAAGATACAATCCGTGCGTATCCGTTTATTTCATTAATTGCGGGAATATAATGGAAAAAATCAGCAACCCTAATCCGATAGCAAGTACAATCATGGTCTTTTGTCCCGAGCCCTTCCATTCTTTCAGGATAATCCCCCAAAGGTTACTGAACAGGACATTCAAAGACATCAAAATACTCCAGGAAAACGCCATCATTACACTGCCCGGTTCAAAGAAACTTTGTCCCACGCCCAATCCGAAAAACTGAGAATACCAAAGTAACCCGGCCAATGCGCAAAATAATAAGTTATTGATTAAAGTCCCTCCCGATATAGAAGTATATTCTTTGAAGGTATTATTTTTATAATTCTGGTACAGGCAATAACAAGCATTGGTCAAGAAACCTCCCAGCGTTACCAATAAAATAACCGGATTTAAGGCCAGCAATTCTTTTCCTCCCAACTCCAATATTCGGGCTTTGATGGGTGCACCGGCTTCCAACCCGAGGTTAAAGCAAGCACTCATCACTCCGGCAAGTATGGCTATCAGCAGCCCTTTTTTAAGAGCAAAATCTTTTACCGCTTTCTTTTTTTCCTCTTCCGACATATTGCTTGACTTCAATGCACCGGCATACCCGATCACCGCAATACCGGCAATGGCTATGGCAACTCCGATCAGTAAGATCAGGCCGTCTCCACTGAACAGATCATCTCCTTTCAACACGGCGGGAATAATGGTTCCGAACGCAGAACAGGTACCGAGGGCCAACGATTGTCCCAAGGCAATGCCCAAATAACGCATACTAAGTCCGAAAGTCAATCCTCCAATCCCCCAAAGCACTCCATAGCCTACGGATTTCCCGACTCCTCCCCCGGCTGTGGAAATTACTTCTACCAGCGAACTCTCTGCCGGAATGGCAAGCAATGCTCCCAACAATGGGAATATGAGCCAAGCAAATACGCCTTGTGTCAGCCAGAAACACTCCCACGACCAACTTTTGATCTTATTGATCGGGACATAAGAACTGGACTGTCCAAAACTTCCAATAGCAATGATAATTAACCCTATGAGTGTATTCATAATAAATAATTATAACAGCCCCTATGCCGGTAACCGATTAAAAACGGCTCCGGCATACCGGCCGCCGGTTATTATCTTTTGGAAGTTACGTCTTTTTCGTATTGTTGAATTTCAGTAATATAATCTTCACCAATGGCAATATTGTTCTTCAAACAGAAATAATCCCAAACCGAATTCCAAGGTAATATTTTTGCTTCTTCCAACAATGCCAATCGTTCGAAATATTGCCCGTTCGCTTCATAATCACGCAGTTGAGCAAGCGGCTCAAGCAATGCTTGTAAGAATGCCTTTTGAGTAGCCCGAATACCAATTACATACGCTCCGATACGATTGATGGAAGCATCGAAGAAGTCCAATCCGACATGTACACGGTCCAACGCATCTGCCCGAACAATTTCTTTCGCCAAATCGGCGATATCCTCATTCAAGATAACCACATGATCGGAATCCCAACGGATGGGGCGGCTCACATGCAACATAATTTCCGGAGTAAACAACAATAAAGAAGAAATCTTATCCGCAATATTTTCAGACAAATGAAAATGTCCGGTATCCAATGTGACTATTTTTTGCTTTTTGGCACCGTATCCCAAATAGAAGTCATAAGAACCGACAGTATAACTTTCCAATCCGATACCGAATAATTTAGCTTCAATACAATCTCTCATATTCTTATAATCGACTGCAAATATCTCATCCAAGGACTGTTCCAACAATTGACGGTATTTATAGCGATTCACGGTGAGATCTTTCATTCCGTCATGAATCCACAAGTTCATAATACAAGGATCATTCTGGAACTTACCCATTTCTTCGGAAATTTCCCGGCAACGTTTGGTATGCTCGATCCAGAAATCACGAATAGCTTTGTCCGGATTGGCCAACGTTAAATCGCCACTCTTAGGATGTCCGAAGGAAGTAGAATTAAAATCCAATTTCAAATTGGTTTCTTTAGCCCATTGCATCCAACTTTGGAAATAAGTAACATCCACTTCATTACGATCCACCACTTTATCTCCGAAATCTCCGTAAATTTCATGCAAATTAAGACGATGAGCCCCTCCCACTAAAGTCAACACCTTTTTAATATCGCTTCTCAATTCATCTATATTTCTTGCCTTTCCGGGATAATTACCCGTTGCCTGAATTCCTCCTCCGCCCATATTGGGTTGATTTTCAAAACCGGTCACATCATCAGCTTGCCAACAATGAATGGATACGGCAATCTCCTGAAGTTTATCCAAAGCGGCATCGACATCTACCCCTACTGCTGCATACCGTTCCTTTGCTATCTCGTAACTCTTTTGTACTAATTCGTTTTTCTTCATGACAAAAATTTAATTAAACAATGGATTAATATATGTTTCTTTTTTCTTTTACTTCACAAACTTCAGGAATCGTTCATACGCTTTATTCCAAGATTCGGTATCTTGAGGATAAAAGATTTCCAATTCCACCGAATCACGAATCAAAGAACGCATTTCCTGCAATGAGTGCACGAGACCTATTCCTTTAGCCTGCAACATCACATTGCCGATAGCGGTAGCTTCCGAAGGACCGGCGACAACCGGCATACCTATCGAGTCGGCTGTCAGTTGATTTAATAATTTATTTTGTGATCCGCCTCCTATTACATGCAACTTTTCAATTTGAAAAGGAGCCACTTGTTGAAGACAATTCAATACATACTTATATTTAAGAGCCAAACTGTCGAAAATACACCGGATAAATTCCGCATCGTTTTCGGGCACCTTTTGAACGGTTTGTTCGCAATAAGTTATAATAGCCCGCCTCATACTTTCGGGATTGGCAAAACAAGGATCATCCGGATCAATCATGGAAACAAACCCGGGCACCGTATCGGAGAGCGCTACAATCTCGGGATAGGTATATCTCTTGCCTTCATTTTCCCATTCTTTCCGACATTGTTCCAACAACCACATTCCGGTGATATTTTTCAGGAAACGGGTAGTTCCGTCCACTCCTCCTTCATTCGTAAAATTCAACTCATAAGAATGTTGATTAATAATAGGCTCTTTTACCTCAATCCCCATTAAAGACCAGGTTCCGGAACTGAGATAAGCAAAATTTTCATTCTCGGCAGGAACAGAGGCTACCGCAGATGCGGTATCATGACCCGCAACTGCGATTACGGGAACCGGATCCAATCCGCATTCTTTTGCTACGGCTTCCGTAATCGGACCGATAATCGTTCCCGGCATTACCGGCGAGGGAACTATATCCGGATCCAATCCGATAGATGTAAATAATTTTGATTCAATCTTTTTGGTCTTTGGATTTAGAAACTGAGAAGTAGATGCAATCGAATATTCGCAAACCTTTTTTCCTGTCAACATATAAGACAATGCGTCGGGCATGAATAAGATATTTTTTGCTGCCTTCAAGGGAGAAAATCCCTCTTTTTGGGCAGCAAACAATTGGAACAAAGTATTGAAATTCATAAACTGAATCCCGGTCAGGTCATACACTTCTTGCTTGGGTATAATTTTGAAATATTCTTCCGGCATACCGTTTGTGTAAGGATCCCGGTAGGAACGGGGCTGACTCAATAAAGACCCGTCTTCTCCCAGATATACAAAATCCACACCCCATGTATCGATTCCGATCGCTTCAAGTGCAACATTTTCTTTAACTGCCGCTTTTAATCCGGCTTTCAATTCTTCGTATAAAGCAAATATATCCCAATAATATTTATCATGAACTCGAATGATCTTATTCGGGAAACGAGTCAATTCTTTCAGTTTTAATTGACGGTCCGTCAGGGTAGCCAAAATAGATCGGCCGCTGGTAGCCCCCAGATCGAATGCAAAAAAGTGATGTGTACTCATGGCTCTAAAATTAATGATACAAAAGTAAACTTTATTTACAGGTTTCTATTGATGTTTTTGATTTTGATACTTTAAAAAATGACACTATCTTTACAATAAGTTGCCTGCCACTTTTGCTCATTTACCGAGTACGTGGCAGGCAGGATTTTTTTTATCTTATTACCTATAAGATATATCAGGTTGCAGCATATCAGGTACCGATGCTTTCTGATTTTTTATGCCTTTAAATGTATTGGGTTCATTGGAACCAATCTCACTTAAAGACAAAATAAAAGGCTGTAAAAAATAATCAATTCTTTTTCAGGAAGCAAGTTTTCAGCACAATGCCTGACCCGTCGATTTTACAATCTACTTCTTCCGGATTATCCGTCAAACGAATACTCTTCACTTTGGTACCTCTTTTAATTACCATGGAAGAACCTTTTACATTCAAATCTTTAATAACGGTGACGGCATCTCCGTCTTTCAGTTCTGTTCCATTACTATCTTTCGGGAAATCCGACGATTCCGACTTTTCCTCTCCCGGAATCCATTCATGATTACAATCGGGACATATGTTTATCGTCCCGTCAAAATACGTATTATCCATTTTACATTCCGGACAATTCATTGTTTCTGCCATAATTTTTTAAGTTTATAAAAAAAGAGTTGCAAAGGTAATTGTTTTTAGATTATACCAAATTAAGCATTAGAAAATCCGAATAATGGCAATAGAAACTGCCCGCAAAGGTCTTATATTTCCGGGCCGGTTACGAATCGGATACGACTACTCCGCGAGAGGTAAACCGTCATAATGCGGCGTTCCAAAAAAGATATTTATGCAAAAAAATAAGACTATGGCGGAACAACTTGTTCAACAATATTTCGAGAACAATTTTCGACTCGCCGTAAACGGCAACTTCATTTTGCTGCAAAACACAAATTCAAATTGCTGCAAAACACGAATTCGTTTTGCAGCAAAACACCGGAAGTATTTTGCAGCAAAACAAAGTTGCATGTTGCTGCAAAACGAAAACGCATGTTGCAGCAAAATGAAAATACCGGTTTGTATAACCCGAAAAAACCGCAGTCGCGAAATCATCGTCCGATAAACGAATACGGAATAATCCGGAGAATACAGATACCCGGATGTATTTATCCCGGATTAAACGCCGGAAAATTATGATATCCGGCTTTCGAGTTTTCTAATCCTTAATC
>DAIQOU010000780.1:0-1786 GCA_036787725.1 Bacteroidales bacterium | reverse complement strand
CCCCTCGCGAGGGGACGAAAAGTACCGCGCGACCGAACAAAAGATACCACGCGAGCAAACGAATAATTTTTCATACCGGCACGGCTAATTTATTATGGACAAAAGAACTATTTTATGTAATGCAGAAATAACAATAAACATCAAAAACAGGACTCGTTTCTGTCTTTTCTGCCGGATCAGTATTAAATAAGTGTCAAAAATGCAAAATGAACCGTATTTCCTCCCTTTTCGGAAGATTTGACACCTATTTGTTGATTTTATTTTTCTGTTCTTTGTCTAAAGAAATTAATACCATACATATATGAAAAAAATAAATTGTCCCTTCTTATCTTCTTTTTTATCATGCATTCCGATAAAAATGATATTCGGCTGCATTTTAACAGTTATCTTTCTTCTTCCTTTATACAATAGTAATGCCGCAATAAATCCGGACTCCTTTCGTCCGGGAGAAATTTGGGAAGATGATCGCGGACAACATATTAATGCTCATGGAGGAGGTATTCTTTTTCATGAAGGCAAGTATTATTGGTTTGGAGAACATAAATCGGAAAAATCCAACAGTGCACTGGCAGGAGTTACTTGCTACTCTTCCGCCGATTTATATAATTGGAAAAATGAAGGAATAGCTTTGCCGGTTTCGGAAGATCCGGAAAGTCCCATTACGAAAGGTTGTACTATCGAACGACCTAAAGTAATTTTCAATTCCGGAACAGGTCAATTCGTAATGTATTTTCATTTAGAATTGAAAGGTAAAGGATACGAAGCGGCACATGTAGGTATCGCTGTAGCAGAAAAAGTTACGGGACCTTATAAATTCATTAAAAACGGAAGAGTAAATCCCGGCAAATGGCCGCTTAACATGTCTCCGGACCAACGGCATTCAAAGGTAAAGGCGGATGATTT
The DNA here is from genome assembly GCA_036787725.1 of Bacteroidales bacterium. Taxonomy (GTDB): domain Bacteria; phylum Bacteroidota; class Bacteroidia; order Bacteroidales; family Azobacteroidaceae; genus DAIQOU01. Next base: position 883 of record DAIQOU010000780.1, on the reverse strand, counting down.
CGAAAAATGGTGGACCCCGGAATGGATGAGTGCCATTAAAGACGGATTATTTGTACGCCGCGATTTCCCGGGCGGACAAATGTCTCGGGATATGACTTTATTTGTGGACGACGACAATAAAGCCTATCATATCTATTCTTCGGAAGATAACCTCACGTTGCAAATAGCAGAATTAACAGATGATTATTTGGATTACACCGGAAAATACATCCGTATCGAACCGGGCGGGCATAACGAAGCTCCGGCCGTTTTTAAGAAAAACGGCCGCTACTTCATGATTACTTCGGGTTGTACGGGCTGGGATCCGAATGCGGCACGTCTTCTTTCGGCAGACCGGATTATGGGTGAATGGACATTGCATCCCAATCCCTGTCGGGGAGAAGAAGCCGAACTGACTTTCCGATCACAAAGTACTTTTATCTTGCCGGTACAAGGGAAAAAAGATGCCTTTATATTTATGGCTGACCGATGGCGCCCCAAAAATCCCATCGACGGCCGGTATATTTGGTTGCCGATCCTGTTTGAAAACGGAATGCCTGTACTCAAATGGTTCGACGAATGGAAATTGGAACTGTTTGACGAAATAAATCCCGACTTTAGCGGACCGGCATCCATCCCGGGATATGATCTTATATGGAATGATGAATTTAATTACGATGGCAAACCGGATCCAAACGTGTGGAGCTACGAAGAAGGATTTGTTCGAAACGAAGAATTACAGTGGTACACTCCGGAAAATGCCGTTTGCAAAAACGGAGTATTGACCATCACCGGAAAAACAGAACGGGTTAAAAATCCGAATTATGCACCAACAAGCAACCGGTGGAAAGAAAACAGGCCTTATGCTTCCTATACCTCTTCTTCTGTCAAAACCCAAGATAAG
>DAIQOU010000280.1:0-6228 GCA_036787725.1 Bacteroidales bacterium | reverse complement strand
AATTTACTTTTAAATGGAATTTTAACTGATAATTGAAAGTTTCGTCCCGGTTCCGGGATCTCTACTTTTCTGTAAAAACTCAAATGGTTATAATATTTTTTATCAAACAGATTCCGTAACGACAAATTGATGTCTATCATCGAATTGCCGACAGAAACAGTAACATTTCCTCCCAGATTGATCAAGTTAGCTCCGGAGGTTGTACTTTCATTCTTAGATACCCGCTTTTGGGAAGCGATACTGTAAGACTCGGCATATAAGCGGAATATCTTTCCTTTCCAAGTCAATACATTTCGCATTGATGCCGGAGGAGAAAAACTCAGCGGTGTATGTTCGTCCACATTATGAGTATATACATACTCTCCTGTAAAAGAATAATTGAGGCATGTAAGAAAATCCATACCGAAAGAAAATTCCGTTCCCAGGAAAACAGCTTCCGTACCGGTATACCGATAGATCTGTCCCGCGTGGGGAAGTAAGGACCACTCTCCCGTCGGGTTCAAATAAATATAATTATCAAACCAACTCGCAAAAGGGGTAACCGACAAAGAAACTCCTTTATTTTCATACAGATAAGAAACATCGAGTTGCCATCCTCTTTCCGATCGGAGGGACGGGTCTCCCTGTTCGTGCCTGAATGTTCCGTGATGAACTCCATTGGCTGCCAGCTCATTGGCCCCCGGCAGACGAAAACTGTGCCCGATATTGGCCTTCACCAAACGGGAACCGCTCAGGTTCCAAACCATACCCACCGAACCGGAAAAATCCCCGAACCGACGATTTACCGCATAGCTGCGCCATTTGTACTGCTCTATCACTTCATTATCATATCCGTTATTTTGCAAATAAGTTTCCAGATAAGGATCGATATAAGCAGAAACATCTACCGTACCGCCATCATATCGAAGGCCTCCGCTCACGCTGAACTTTCGAGAAGGTTTCCAAGCAACCAATCCGAAGACTCCGGATGTAAAGCGATTGTATCGGGGAAGAAGGAAAGAATACCCGGCAATACGATTCTGTTGATATTGAACATCAAAACCGGCATTATACTCCCAAGTATCGGAAGCTATCGTTTTGATTTTAACAGAAGAACTGTATGTATCCAACGTGAATGCCAATTCCTTATTCGGATCCTTTTCCGGAGGAGATTGAGTTCCGTAATGCGTATGAAACAGGCTCCATTCTTCCCTGCGATTATTTTGATATCCGATGTCCCACGAACCGATCCGGTTCTCCCAAATGTATTGTTGGCGAGAAGTTATTTTCAGATGATTCACTTTACTGTAGGGCAGTTCAATATTCCGGTCATCACCATCGTCCCGGACACGCGAAGCATCCGGTATACCATGAGCCCCGGGAAAGAAACCCGTTTTCTGATAAGCATTGCTTACCGCATAATTGGAATAATACTTTCCTTTCCGGTATTCCGTATACCAATTTACATTCCGTTCTACCCCGGCAGTGTTTTTCAACTTCCGGTTATAGATAGGAATCTTCTGCGTCAGATATACAATCGTATCCGTAGGGATCCGGTAATCTCCGAAACGCTGTTCGGAATAACGCAATTTGGTGTACCATGCATTTTTCTTTATACCGATCAGAACCGAGCTTCCCAAAGTACCGTTCACGCTTTTGCCCAACAGAGCCAATTCTCCAAAAAATTGATTTTGAGACGGAGGAGGAACCTGCATTATTTCTATTACTCCTCCCATGGCATCGCTGCCGTACAGCAAGGACGAGGGACCTTTACGGATTACGGCTCGCTCTATATTAAAAGCATCGATCTCCAAGCCGTGATCGCTGCCCCACTGTTGCCCTTCTTGTTTGATTCCATTCTCGGCAACAGAGATACGATTGAAACCCATTCCCCTGATCATCGGTTTGGAAAATCCCGAACCGATATCCATAGAACGCACTCCGGGTATATGCTCCAATGCTTGTATGAGATTGCCGGTAAAATGTTCTCTCAGGAAATCTTTTTCTGCAACTTCCACAGACAAGGCAGCATTTTGCCTGCTCGCCTTTTTGAAAGACGTTGCGACTATCGTCACATTCTCCAACTCCACCGATTGAAGGGAGTCGGCATCCTGAGCATAACCGGACAATACCAATACGCACATAAACACAACCGGAATAATCCGAATGTACATATTGATTTTGTATTAAAAACAGAAATTAGTTTGTATAAATTAGAATTTATATAGAATAAAGCATTCTAGGATTATCATTCACCTCCTTCTTCTTCGTTCTTTTCTCTTGATAGAAAAGGAGCAAAAGCTAAGTTGAAAGTGCTACGCTCGGCTATATACAAGTAAAACTTGCCCATAGCTCTTGCTTAAATGCACTTTTCAAGACTTGGCTTTCCGGTGACCCGCTTTTGAAACCGGAAGTTAGAAACCAAGGACCGGAAATATTAGTTTTTAATTTATCATTTCGAACTTCTCATTTCCGGTTTAACAGGACGGGTGCCCGGCGAGAAAACCTATATCGCCAATTCCTTGAGAAATATATTTATACGATGGGAGGAGCACGTAAATAATGAAGAGAGAGAATGGAATTATATCCTTTTTCTTCGTATGACACAACTACCGAACAATTGAATGCCGGCAGTAGATCATTCGAAGTAAAGAAATCGGTTTCGGTGAAAAGGGAAAAAGCGAAATGACAAATCGGGCAAGTATTGCAATCGTGTCCGGAGCAATGGTTCTCATCCGCTGATGCACAATATTCTCCAAAGCATTCCTCTTGATAAGCATGAATGCTTTTCGTTACCAACGGGCTTATAAATACAACCGTTAATAACCAAATAAGAATAATTTTGTTAACATCCGATCCTTTCACCTTACAATAAATATATTAAGGACGCACAAATATACAACAATTTACAGAAAAGAAAACAACATCCTCAAGAACCGGGATTTTCAAAAGAAAGAATGGAATCAACATATTCTCTTGTATTACTTAACCGCGGGACTTTATTCTGTCCTCCCAGTTTCCCTCTTTTTTTCATCCAATCATAAAACAAACCGTTCCTTACCTTTACCACTTCGGGGAAATCCAATGTCATATTCTTATACCGTTTGGCTTCATAATCGGAGTTCAACGATTTTAACGCTTCATCCATTGCCACGGCAAATTCTTCCAAAGAAAGGGGTTCCTGTTCAAACTCAATGATCCACTGATGTTTTCCTTTCGTTTTATCCGACATATAGACCGGAGCTGCCGTATATTCCCGAATCCTTGCCGCAGTTTTCCGACAAGCTTCCAACAATGCTTTTTCCGCATTATCCACCATCAATTCTTCTCCAAAAGCATTGATGTAATGTTTTGTTCTTCCGGTGATGATAATCTTATAAGGCTTTATGCTTGTAAATCGTACTGTATCTCCTATTTTATATCGCCACAGTCCGTTGTTTGTAGTAATTACCAATGCATAATTTTTACCCGCTTCCACATCCTGCAAACGAAGAACGGCCGGTTGAAGGGAATCGGCCTCTTCTGCCGGAATAAATTCAAAAAAGACTCCGTAATCCAACAACAACAACATTCCCGGATCCGACAAATCATTCTGCAAAGCAAAAAAGCCTTCCGAAGCATTATAAGTTTCCATATAACGCATTTTTTCGGAAGAAATCAATCCCTTATAAAGTTCTCTATAGGGTGCAAAACTGATCCCTCCATGAAAAAACACTTCCAAGTTCGGCCAGACTTGCGTTAAATCCGTTTTCCCCGTTTTCTCCAGTATTCTTTTGATCAATACCATAAACCAGGAAGGAACTCCCGAAAGATTAGTAACATTTTTACGGATTACTTCATTACAAATGAACTCCAGTTTGGCTTCCCATTCATCCATGAGAATGATCTTTTTGGAAGGAGTACGAAAAAGGTTGGCCAAGGGATTCATGTTACTGATCAACACCGCAGACAAGTCTCCTACCACTGCATGTTTATTGTATTCGGCCGGTTTCCGGCTCCCTCCCAAAATGAGCGCTTTTCCGGAAAAGAGTCTGCTTCCCGAAACATTGCTCAGATAAGTAGCCACGACGTCGGCTGTTCCTCTATAATGACACTGTTTTAACGAAAGGTTATTTACCGGAATAAATTTACTCTTATCATTGGTTGTTCCGGAAGATTTGGCAAACCACCCGGTTTTTCCGGGCCAAAGGATATCGGTTTCCCCTTGCATCATTCTCAAAATGTCCGCCTTAAGATCTTCATAATCTCCCACAGGTACACGATCGGCAAACTCCCGATACGTTTTCATGGAAGCATAATCATACCGACGCCCCCATTCCGTTCCTTTTGCCCTGCGGACCAAACATTGCAGTTGCCGTTCCTGAACAACATCCGGGAAACGTTCAAACTCGGATATACTTTTTAAGCGGGAATTAAATAACGTTAAAGCAGCCTTTTCAAAAATCATTGAATTAAGTGTATCGTTGAAATTTATTCATCCCAATCATATTCATCTTCTTCGAATTCTTCCGAATCCCAATCATCATCCGGGGAATCGTCTTCCGGTATTTCGAAATCGAAGTCATCTTCCGGTACTTCTATCTTAATATCCATGGAGCGGTGAACAATATTTTCCACATCATGAAACATGTGTTCATCATTCAGTTCTTTCCACAATAGATCCTTTAGAGCCGTAATTCCCATTTGAGTAACCGATGAAATAAATACATACGGGACATCCGGCAATTCTTTACCAAGTTCTCGGACTAACTCTTCATCCAACAGATCGGATTTGGTAATCGCCAATATTCGTTTTTTATCCTGTAATTCGGGATTATACTTCACCAGTTCGCCTAGCAATACTTCATATTCTTGTCGAATATCTCCTGTATCTCCCGGCACCATAAATAAAAGCAAGGAATTCCGTTCGATATGCCTCAAAAAACGAAGTCCCAACCCTTTTCCTTCACTGGCCCCTTCAATAATTCCGGGAATATCAGCCATTACAAAAGAAGCATTATCCCGATAGGGCACAATTCCCAAGTTTGGTTCCAACGTAGTAAAAGGATAATTGGCTATTTTGGGTTTAGCAGCAGACACCACCGATAATAAGGTTGATTTTCCGGCATTGGGAAACCCGACCAATCCTACATCTGCCAATAGCTTCAACTGCAGAATGACCTTTTTTTCCATAAAAGGTTCTCCCGGTTGAGCGTAGCGGGGGGCTCTGTTGGTCGATGTTTTGAAATGATTATTCCCTCGTCCGCCTTTTCCTCCCTTCAATAAAATTACTTCTTGTCCGTGAGCAGTAATATCACAAATAAATTCTCCGGTTTCACCATCAAAGACAACCGTTCCGCACGGAACTTCGATCACTTTGTCTTCACCGTCTTTACCGTGACAAAGTTTTCCGCTGCCGCCTTCCCCATGTCCGGCCAATACATGCCGTTCGAACCTCAAATGCAGCAACGTCCAATAATTACGATTACCTCTTAAAATAACATGACCGCCTCGTCCGCCATCTCCTCCGTCCGGGCCTCCTCTCGGAATATACTTTTCTCTTCGGAAATGGGCAGAACCCCGTCCGCCCTTTCCGGAGCGGCAATATATCTTTACATAATCTACAAAATTGGATCCTGCCATATACTTAATATTAAAAAATTATTGTTGACTTATCTTATCCAATACTTCATGAATCTTAGCATAAATATCTTCTACCGATCCGATTCCTTTGATATTGATATGTTGTCCCCGTTTTTTATAAAACTCTTTCAACGGTTCTGTCTGAGCATGATATACTCTCAGTCGAGCTTGAATGGTTTCCAAATTATCATCACAACGACCGCATTCTTCTCCTCGTTTTAAGAGTCGTTGGACCAATTCTTCTTCCGCAACATCCAAATTCAACACTACAGTAACCTGCATACTTCTTTCCTTTAAAATCTTATCCAACGCTTCGCCTTGAGCAATCGTTCGCGGAAAACCGTCAAAAATAAATCCTTTCGAATTCGGATTGCGATCGATAAGATTTCCCAGTACCTTAATAATCACATCATCCGGGATTAATTGCCCTTTCGAAATATATTCGTCTGCGATTTTTCCAAGGTCCGTTTGTCTTTCAATCTCCCCTCTCAACACCTCTCCGGTCGAAATATGAGTCAAACCAAAATTCTCAACAATCAACTCGCTTTGAGTTCCTTTTCCCGAACCCGGAGCTCCGAAAATAACAACATTCAACATGTCCTTCTTTTTCTAATTTTATTACTAATA
>DAIQOU010000279.1:0-6249 GCA_036787725.1 Bacteroidales bacterium | reverse complement strand
GTGTGTGTGTGTGTGTGTGTGTGTGTGTGTGTGTGTGTGTGTGTGTGTGTGTGTTAATAAATTATTCGATAAAAACAAAGAATAACTCATTAAATTTAATTGTTCCAAACAAAAAAACAAATTCATAATTTCCTTTATTAAATTGTTTTTACATATAAACCGATCTTCTTCCAATTAGCCAAAAATCAGACTTATGGTTTTGCGACTCTTGTAAAAGTATAACATCAAAGATTAATGAAACGGTTAATTTAGGGTTATAACAAGATTAATAACACCAATTATTTTATTAACCTTTAAGGTTTCTTGATAGTTTTAAAGGATTATTGCAGCATTATCTTAAAAAAGGTGTCTGCAAATAATAAAATCAGCTAAGAATGAAATATTCGGCTTTGGATTGCAGTAACGGGCAATCAAATAAAAAAGGATGAAATCACATTGTGTGATACATCCTCCTCATGCGTTTATTTACAGGTTGAAATATGGATAAAAAAGGATATCGGAATATATTCTAATACTCCTCCCTACCGGACATGCAAACCTAAGGTCTCAATAGGTCATTCAATGCATCTTCTACTCTATCAAATCCAAATCCGGATATAACTTGCTGTTTCATTGCCTCAATCCTGTCGTTACATAAATTCCCGATACTTCCTTCGTGGGTATGACTCACTTTTTTTACAGCATCAAACTTACCTTCTTCAATAGATAACCCGACTTGCTTATAAGCATCCCGAAACGGAACTCCTTGCAACACCAGTTCATTTACCTTCTCAACACTGAAGATCAAGGTATATTTATCATCTTTAAGAATGTTTTTGTTTACATTGATTTTGGTCATCATCAAAGAAGCCATATCCAGGCATTCGGAAATCTCATCAAACACCGGCAAAAAAACTTCTTTTATAATCTGCAAGTCTCGATAATAACCGGAAGGTAAATTATTAGTTATCCATCCGATTTGCTGAGGAATACTTTGTATCTTATTACATTTGGCACGAGTAAGTTCAAACACATCCGGATTCTTCTTATGAGGCATAATGCTTGATCCGGTCGTAAATTCAGCCGGCAATGCTATAAATCCGAAGTTCTGACTGCTGTACATACATGCATCCACAGCCAATTTTGAAAGGGTGGCAGCAATCCCTGCGAGAGCAGAAGCCACGGTCCGTTCCATTTTTCCTCTTCCCATTTGAGCATAGACCACATTATAATTCATAGTATCAAATCCCAATAAGCGAGTAGTCATTTCCCGGTTCAAGGGAAATGAAGATCCGTAACCCGCTGCGGAACCCAAGGGATTGCGATTGCATATCTTATAAGCAGCTTGCAATACCAACAAGTCGTCCGTCAAACTTTCGGCATAAGCAGCAAACCACAATCCGAAAGAAGAAGGCATGGCAATCTGTAAATGAGTATATCCCGGCAACAACACGTCCTTATACTCTTCGCTTTGTCTCAGTAAAATCTCGATCAATTCGGAAACTTTTTCTACGACATGACGTATGGCATCCCGGGTAAAAAGCTTTAAATCAAGCAATACCTGATCATTTCGGGAGCGACCGCTATGAATCTTTTTCCCGATTTCTCCCAATTTGCGAGTCAAAAGTAATTCAACCTGAGAATGAACATCCTCAATACCCTCTTCAATCACAAATTGTCCCGATGCAGCTACCCGGTAAATTTCACGAAGGCTCGAAAGTAAAGATGTAAGTTCTTCTTTTGTCAGCAAACCGATACTTTCCAACATCATAGCATGAGCCATGGAACCTACAACATCGTATTTTGCCAGATAAAGATCCATTTCTCGATCTTTACCTACTGTAAACTGTTCGATACGCTCATTAAGGGGCGTTCCTTTTTCCCAAAGTTTCATGTAGAGAAGAAATAAACAAAAAATTAATTGACTTAGGCGGAAAAAGATCCGTCTTCTTCCTTCTTAGGATACGGAATCATTGCCAATATATCGGCAATTTTATTAACTCCTTCCTGTAAAGGTTTAGACAACATAGGTTTGAGAAATGGATTCAGATCAGCCTTAACTGTCAGCTTCATTTTGGTATCGTTCTCTCCCATCTGTTTTAATTGTATCCACATCAATACTTCCACAGGAGACTCTTCCGCCATGAATTTAATGGTTTTAAAAGGCTCTCTTTCCACAATAGAGAACTTTACCCGTCCTATCGGATTCACAGAAAAAGAACAAGAATCACGATCAAAAGAAAAATCACTGAGCTTATCTTGAGGGATCTTATCTTTAAAGTTTTCCAAATTGGACAAATCCGACAACATCTCAAAAATGTCCGCCTCATTTCCGGGAATGGTTTTTATTTCACTAACAAATTCTGCCATAATATTAAATAATTACATCCGGGCACAACATGCCTCTTACAGAAATTTATCTGTATGAACAAAAAAGGCCCTATGATACGAATCAACAATGAATTATTTGTGAGGATTCCAATTGGCGGGATCTTTTCTCCACTCTTGCAACGTTTTGATCTCGGACTCATCAATATAATCGGTTTGCAATGCTTCGTCCAAGATCGCATCATAATTACAAAGAGTAGTAAGATTTACCTTTGCATCTTTAAACTTAGCGGCCGATACAGGAAGGCTGTAAGTAAAAATAGCGACCATACCAATCACATCACAACCAGCATTTCGAATCGCTTCTATCGCTTTCAAGCTGCTACCTCCGGTAGAAATAAGATCTTCAATCACGACCACTTTAGAACCGGGTTTCAAATCTCCTTCTATCAGATTCTCTAATCCGTGATCTTTCGGTGTAGCCCTGATATATACAAACGGAAGATTTAGAGCATCGGCAACTAAAGCTCCCTGAGGAATAGCCCCTGTTGCAACTCCCGCAATGGCCGTTACATTTTCATGTTTCTCCATAATAATCCGAGCTAACTCCAACTTTATAAAATTCCGGATATAAGGATGAGATAACGTCTTTCTGTTGTCACAATATATAGGAGACTTCCATCCCGACGCCCATGTAAAAGGGTTGGCCGGTTGAAGCTTGATTGCCTTGATTTTCAATAACTTTTCTGCTATTATCTTTTCCAGTGTCTTCATCGATACTAATTAAAAATTAATTTAACCCAACTGCGGAACAAAAGTAATGTTTTTGAAGCGTAAAAACATCAAATTTATGATTTTTTTTTATTCTCTCTTATTGAGTAACAGCTAAGGTTACAATACTTACTCTTGTGTTACGGGACTTTGCGATTGTCCGAGCACACGCTTCAATAGTCGACCCGGTAGTCAATACATCATCAACAATCAAGACATGCTTATTTTCAAAACAGGAATCCTCGCTCAATCCAAAAATATCCCGGGTATTCTGCCAACGCTCAAAACTTCCTTTTTTTGTCTGGCTCGGATTGTATATTTTTCGATAAACCGTATGAGTATCCACGGGAATATTAACTATTTCCGTAATTCCTTGCGCGATGACTTCGGCCTGATTATATCCCCGTTGTCTTCTTCTTTTTTTATGTAAAGGTACCGGAACAATACAATCTATATCCTCCCAAAAATCATTTGCTTGCATCTCCCTTGCCATAAGACAGCCCATCCATTTCCCCAATTTAATATTTCTTCGATATTTAATTTCGGCAATTATTTTTTGAGCGGCACCTCCTTTCGTATAATACAATAAAGAAGAAGCCTTCTGAAACAGAAACTTTTCTTTTAATCGTTCGGCAGCAGAATTATCGACAAAATTACGATATCCGGCAAACGGGATGTTCAACAAACAATGAAGACAAAAAAACTCTTCTCCTTCAATAAGCGCTCGATCACACACCACACATGTTTGAGGATAAAAAACAGAAACAAAGCTGTTCCATAATGATTTGATTTTCATAATTTCGGTTTGGTTTACTTATAATTAATAAAATATTTATTCTTGTTACGGAAATTCCGACTCCTCAAAATCCGTATATATCTTTTTCATGCTTTGAAAAATTTCCCCGGGGGGGAACCCTTTCCCAATCGCATAACGAATCAGTTTTTGTTTGATTTCGTAATCGTTTTTTCCTTTTGTCGTTCTTTTTTTTGCCAATAACAAATCGTTCAAAACGGAAGAAGCTTCCTTCGGATACATTTCTTCCAGCGCCTCGGAAATAATCGATTCGGGAATATTCTTTTTCCTTAACTCATACTTAATTTTAAGAATCCCCCATTTCATGAATTTTATTTTATCATTCACAAACGCCCGACAATATCTCTTTTCATCCAAAAAACGTTCTTTTTTTAGCCGTTCTATTATTTCGGAATGTTTTTCGGGAAGAATCTCCCACTTCTCTAATTTTTTAACAATATCCACAGTACACCTTTCGGCAGTACTGCAATAAGCAGCCAATTTATATAAGGCTTGATCAACAGACAAAGCTTTTTTCATCGTTGGGCATGTATTAATCTGTCTCTCCCCGATAAATCTCGGATCAGACGAACTTTTTTGTATCCTTTTTCATTAAACAAACGAACTGTTTCCACACCAAACAATGCATTGATTTCAACATACAAATTTCCTTCCGGTTTCAACTGTTCCAATCCGATATCGGCAATTCGCTCATAAAATAACAATGGACGGTCCTCCGGCACAAACAAAGCCAAATGAGGTTCATACTTCAATACGTTATCCGACATTATTCTTTTTTCAGACGGAACAATGTAAGGAGGATTGCTGACTATTACGTCCAACTTTGATCCGCCGGGAAGTGAAAAAGGCCCAAAAACATCCTGATGCAAAAATTGAACATTTGCTCCTGTTTTTTGAGCGTTCTTTTGAGCTAATTCCAACGCTTTAAGCGATATGTCTACTGCATAGACAAGCGCCCTGTTCAGATATAAAGCAAGGCAAATGGCAATACAACCGCTACCGGTCCCGATATCCAATACGGTCAATCCCGGAACATTCTTATGATTATTAATAATCAGATCGACCAATTCTTCCGTTTCCGGCCGGGGAATCAATACATTTTCATCAACAATGAACGGTACCTCATAAAAAACAGTTGTCCCTAATATTTGTTGAATAGGCTTTAACTGTTTTAGCTGTTCTACAATATCTTTGATACGAACCTGTTGATTTTCCGGTATTTTTTTATCTTTGCATATTACTTCATAATTACGGACATTACAAACAGAAGAAAGAATTAACTTGGTTAATGCTCTGACTTCAGATTCCGGATAAAACGGAAGTAATTGTTGTTTTACATATGAAATAATCTGTTGCATGATTGCAAAAATAGAAAAATTAAGCATGCCGGTATGCACAATAAGAACATTTATTCCGGACAAAATTCGACTTACGAAAACAAAAGAATGATACCGGAGAAAAAATACATGTTCCGTTGTCTCCAATTGGCTCTTGCCGGCAAAGGACAGGTTTCTCCTAACCCGCTGGTAGGAGCTGTCATTGTACACAAAGGAAAAATCATCGGAGAAGGATACCATCGTCAATACGGCACAGCTCACGCCGAGCCGCAAGCTATTGCTTCCGTAAAAGATCAATCATTGTTAAAAGACTCCACCTTATATGTAAATTTGGAGCCTTGCTCTCATTATGGAAGAACACCTCCTTGCGCCTCTTTGATCATAGAAAAACAAATTCCACGAGTAGTAATAGGTTCTTTCGACCCTTATCCGGAAGTTTCCGGAAGAGGGATCTGTCTCTTAAAAGAAGCCGGGATTGAAGTGGAAACAAATTTCCTTAGAGAAGAGTGTGAAGAAATCAACAAACGATTTCTGACATTTTATCGTAAAAACAGGCCTTACATCATTCTTAAATGGGCTCAATCTTCCGATAATTTCATCGATAGAAAACGAACGCAAGGAGAAGAGATTCCGCCGGTTCATTTTTCCAATGAATTGACCCGGCTATTCGTACATAAACAACGAGCAGAAGAAGATGCTGTTTTAATAGGTACCAACACCGCTTTATTGGACAATCCCTCGTTGAACATCCGTTTTTGGAGCGGTAAAAATCCGATACGAGTAATACTTGACAAACAGCTTAAAATCCCTTCAAATTACCATTTATACAATATGGAGATGGCGCCCTCGCTGTTTCTGACCGAAAAAGAGTATGATTCAACGGAAAACATATTATTCGGAAAAATCGATTCCAACCAACATTTGCCCTCGCAAATTTTACAAATTTTACATGAATTAAAGATACAATCCCTGATAATAGAAGGCGGTTTCCGGTTACTTTCTTTATTTATCAATGAAAAA
>DAIQOU010000779.1:0-1794 GCA_036787725.1 Bacteroidales bacterium | reverse complement strand
ACCAAGACCAAAGCTTTTTCATTAACAAAATATAATAAAATAAAGTTAAAACTCCCATTAGGAGCAAAAGATTAGGGTGTCCTAAAATATAGGTCCTGCCTGTTGGAACAGCCTCATCCGGACTGAATATTTATTATAACCGGAGAGTCTGCATATTGATTTTATCACTCTGTAAAATTAAAACCGGAAGAAATAAATGAGATGTTGATGATCAAAACTACGGACACTTAAATCATTAATAATAAATCAAATTCAGTCAATGAAAGACAGCTTAGTAGATGAAATCGTAAAAAGATATATCAGAGAGTACGATCGCTATAAAAAATTAGCCGACATAGTTTCCAATATATGTCAAAACATAGTACAAAAGAATCTGACCATTCGAGCAACCGTACAGCATCGTGCCAAAAATCCTTCCGGGTTGGCTGAGAAATTACGAAAAAGTACTAAATACAAAACGGCAGACAATGTATTTGAAGAAATCAACGACCTTGCCGGTGTTCGGATCATCACTTATCAGGAAGCAGACCGTCCCCGAGTGGTGGAAGAAATCGAACGGGTCTTTACGGGAAAAAACAATGAAAAAATAAGAGTGGAAATCAAAGACAAAAACGAAAACATAGGGAAATATTATAAAGCAACCCATTGTCAAGTCACGTTGCCCGCAGAATACTTAAATGACCATATCAATTTGAAAAATACATCCTGTGAGATTCAAGTATGCAGCTTATTATCCCATGTATATAACGAAATAGAACATGATTTGCAATACAAACCCGGCACCGGCAGATTATCCAAGGATGAAAAGCAGCTAATCGATCAATTAGGCTTGATAACCAAATTGGGAGATATCACTATCAACAGGCTCCTGAAAGCAACCGGTGAAAGGTTAAAAATGTATAAAGGAAGATTTCATGACGTGCATGATTTTGCAATTCGAATGGGAGAATTATTACATATCGGGAATGATTTCACCACTCATGCCGGATTGTTGTATGATGAATTTATGGCATTGAAGCTTACTTCTCCTGAAATCATTACCACGGTACTTCTTGACAAAGAAGAAAACTTGGCACATATTGCAAACCGGGAATATCAAAAACTTGGTGAATACATTGCAGAACATAACCTCAATATAACAATCAATAAAAATTCTTCGGATCTTTTATTGATGGTCTTACTAAGAAGAAAAGCGGTTTCCATACTATCCAACCATGCTGTCAACGTAGAAAATGATCTTTCCAACCGGTTGGTCCGGATAGCACAAGTATATAAACATATGACTGCCGCATGTGCATAAGAAAAAAATTATTAACAGTACTCCTTAAAACAAAATTAAGATGGAATCAAAACAAAATTCTTACAGGAAAGAAAAAAAATCAGGAACTATGCATTCAAACGGAAGCCTGAGTAATTATCAAGTTGAATCCTTATTAAAAGAGATCAAAGAAAAAGCAGGTGAAGTAGTCCGGATTGCGATTACAGACAGAACTACCATTGAACTTCCGGCTCATTTATCTCAAGCCGAACGAGATGCCCGTGTTGCCAATTATATAAGTCTTCATAAATCAACTATATAATTTAGATCCGGTTTCATTCCGGAAATCAATATTCCATTCTTGGGGTTATTAATTTAACCCCATTCAAAAATTCAGCGGTATTGTCTATATCGTAATACTTATTTCTTATCAATTTAATCCGGTATGGCCGGGGTAAGAACTGTCCCCATTTGGAGAAATTTAATAAAAATGCCGGTATATCCGACAATTTGGCAATATAATTATTCCAATCCAT
>DAIQOU010000018.1:0-22019 GCA_036787725.1 Bacteroidales bacterium | reverse complement strand
ATAAAAATGCTTCTTAACTGATTTCTATATTATATTGTTCCAATAATCCGGCTAAACCCGAATGAGAGAATTTTGCCTTTTTTATTTTATTGATTTCGGGATTAATCCTATAGTTAAAAGCCGTTCTGAAATCGGCTTTTTCAATGTTGGTACGATCAAAGACAGCGTTGTTTAAATCGCATTCATGAAAAACTGCACCGGACAGATCGGCTTCCGCGAAGTCGGTTTCTTTCAATTGACATTTGTTAAACGGGATCTTTTTTAATTTGAGTTTATAAAAAGACGAAAAATCCAGTATGCAGTTAGTAAACCGAAATTCAAGAGAGAACGGATTGCAGTCGCAGAAGTGAAGACCCGATAATTTACAGTTGATAAAGTCAGCCTCCCGAAAAGCGGTATTATTCAGTTTGGTCATGCTGAAATCGCAATCTTCAAAAGAACACTCCTCAAAACTCAGCTGCGAAAGATCGGTAAAAGAAAAGTTGCAATTCATAAAACGGCAATTTTCATACTCTTTTGCTTCCGGCGTCTCTTGGGAATAATCTATGTTTTTGAACGTTTCGTTTTCTCGGATCATTGTTTTTATTTTGGAGGTAAAAGTAATAAAATAAGGAGGGCTAATCCTGTTTTTCTTCGGTTAATTGTTATTTCATACCTTGTATGTAAAGTAGCCCAATATTTAGAATCTTTTCCTTGCTGGTGTCAGATGATTCTATAGGGTTTTTCTGTATCTTTGCCCGGATAGATTGTGTATGGGGAACGTTTGTAATTGAATCTTATCTCGAATATGTTTGTCTAAATGGAAAAATTCCCATTGATAAATATGAATACTTATTTTTACTTATTGATATTTTTCTTTTTTGTTTGTATTGCTAAAGGACACTCACAAGAGCCTTGTTATCTGAAATTTATGGCAGATTCATTGAGAAACATCGGTCGGTATGATGAAGCAATAGAACGATACAAACAAATTAGTCCCGGAAATCCCGGACGGATTGATTTGTATAGAATAGCGGAATGCTTTTGCCTGAAGGAAGATACGGATTCTGCCGGTTATTATTACAACTTATCTCTTCAATCCGGATTTTATTACAATTCTCAAAAAGGTCCGGACTCCGATACAAACTTGTCTTGCTTAAAAGCTCATCCGGACTATGAACGGTTTTCTCAACAAGTAAAACAAAATAAATTAAACATGTTCAAGGACGTAGACAGTACGTTGCTTAATCGGTTTGTTGAAGTAAGAAAAGGGGATCAATATTATCGGAATTTTACGTTATTGGACAGCCTGAAACAACTAAAAGATACAACAGCTTATTCCTCTTTTTTGAAAAAAGGAAAAGAACAAGATCGTATAAATATGCTTTTTTTAGATTCGGTCATAAACGTTTCCGGATGTTGGCCCGGGTATAATCTTGTGGGGAGAGAAGGAGATAATGCCGCTTGGCTTATTGTTCAGCATGCTGATGATTATGTAGAATTCCAAGAAAAATGTTTAATCTTATTGAAAAATGCATGGAAAGAATTTAATACCAACCCTCATAATGTGGCTTATTTGTATGATCGCATAATGATCAATAAAGGATTAAAACAACGATATGCCACGCAAATGCGGTTGATTGACGGAAAAGCTGTTTTTATAGATTTAGAGGATGAAGATCGGGTAGAATACCGAAGATCGTGTTTTGATCTGCCCCCTCTTTTCGTTTATAAAAAGGCATTGGAAAAGAGGTATACCACAAAAAAATAAGGAAACAAACCTATTTCAACTTTTTAATCGTTGATTGCAAAGCTGTTGTTGCCTTTTCGGGCGAAAGTTCTACTCATTAGGTGTGCAGGGGTTTCTTTTTCCCTAAGCAAAAACTCTTCTTTTTGTTTAAGAAAAATGATTGAAAATTCCGGTATTGATGTATCTTTGCGTAGATTTTAATAAGAACTCTATGGTGTAAAAATAAAAACACATAACATATTAGCGACATCATCTTTTATTCCTCGTTTCAACTCGGGATTTATTAATGGCAATAAGGAATTCAGGATGGTGCCCGCGCTGTATTAGCGTGGGCTTTTCTCTCTTGATTGCCAAGTTCCCGAGACTGAAACGACAAGATGTAGAATTAGCCCACGTTTTCAGTATCCTTACTTTACTGTGGTTTTGATTTTTGTAATAGTTACGGACTGTAATTAATTAACAGAACTTCCAAAACCGCTTTGTGGAAAGAGGGTGAAATCACATCGTGATTCACCCTCTTTTTATTTGAATGCTTGTCTTAACCCTGAAGGAGTTGAACTCGCTTCGGGGTCCATTTCGGGTTGGCGTCTTACTGCCCCGAGTTGCACTCGGGGTTATCCGGATTTTACCCCTTCCGGGGTAATTACTTACAATTCGTAATCACTCCGGGAAATACCCGGTCTTTTTAGACAGCCTCATTTGTCTTATTATGGACCGTCATTTCCTAATCTCATGTCGAATGAAATTTTATAAATTTACTTCTTTCCGGGATTGAAATAGTTGCTTACCCGATTTGGACTTAACATCTGCCAAAGAGAGGCTACGGTCCATCCCGGTGCGAATATATCGTTATAAAAGCCTTTCCCGTTTTTTCCGTAGTCCCAGTTGGTATGCTGAACCACTTCAGGGTAATATCCTACTTTGCCTATATCAAACATATGTCCTTTTACGGGCATGAGTTGCAACATGGAACTTTTGATAACCGTCGAAAACTCGGAAAAACGAGGCTCGTTTCTTTCTTTTGCCAACCAATCCAATACGGTCGCGAATTCGAAAATGAATACATCTATGTGATTGTTTTCAACCGAGACATTTCCCCAGCCTCTCGATAAGAAACCGACATCTCCCAACATCTGTCCTTGTGCGAAAGGAACGTCCCACATGTAATACCAAGACAAAGAGAAGTAGGCCGATTTTTTGCACAGATCGATGTAATGTTCGCGTTCTTTACCTTTAGATACCATCGAAAGATAATACATGGCAGTTGAAGCATACAACGAAGCTTCTTTATCTTCACAATTGGCATCGAGGGTAGAAGAGAAGTAATCGGCTTTTGAGATTAATTCTTTTTCAAGATAGAGGGCTGTTTGTTGGGCAGACGCAAGATATAGTTTATTCTTAAAATAGGAATAAGCCATTGTCAACGGCAGGGTAGCCGATGGTGTACTTCCTCCGGATGCATCGCTTATGTTAAAGTTATTGTCGAATTTACGGGGAAAGCTGCCGTTTTCTTCTTGTAATTTCAGGAAGTTATCCAACAACGTTTTAATGCGGTTATCCCATTGCGGATGTTTACGACCTTTTTTCTTTTCATAATCCAAATAATTGAGGATGGCAAACATGCCTTCGGATTGACGACGGATACTGTAAACATCCGGTTCATTACCTGTTTTGAAATCGATCCATTCCCTGAAAAA
Source organism: Bacteroidales bacterium (assembly GCA_036787725.1). Classification (GTDB taxonomy): domain Bacteria; phylum Bacteroidota; class Bacteroidia; order Bacteroidales; family Azobacteroidaceae; genus DAIQOU01. The sequence goes on along the minus strand of DAIQOU010000018.1, from coordinate 18,593 downwards.
ACCGTTGCCGGTAAACCCGTGTTCAAGATAGCTGTCAAAAATGGCATTGGCTTTTTGTACGAGGTCGGGACGATTGTTTTCTTCTCCATATTCCAACGCATTGAACGCATTCAGTAATACACGACCTACAAAGCCGACTTCTGCTACTCCCGTGTTCTCGCAATCATCGGTTCGCATGTGTACGCCGGAAAAATATTTCAGATCGTATTTGTCTACATAGCTTTCCGAGAAGAATCGGGTCAGTATTTCTTTTGCTTCGGCTGCTTCCATGCTATTTGTAGGAGATTGCGGTTTGAAAGTATCATAAGAATAATTCCATACATCCGCCACAAAACCGGAGAAGTCGGGTGCATTTCCTTTCTTTATTTCCCAAACCAAGGTACGCTTTTCCCCTTTTTCCAGTTTTTCGAATGCTTGTACGGCAGGGGCGAGCGTCAGTTTTCGAAGGTAAGTGTTGGGTGCTTCACTGTAAGGAAAACCGAATACAAGAGCAGCTGTTCCGCCGGTGTTTCTGAAACCTGTGGACCCAACGGAAGTTTTTGTACTTAAAATTACTTCTCCCGCTTTGTGGGTGGTAAGACTTTCCCCCTTAAAATCGTCTAAGCGGACTACGGTATAATAGTCACCGCTTTTTTCGTTGTAAATACCTGTTAATGGTGTGCTCAGACGGTCTTCGCGTATTTGCCAACTGTCGGAAGTATGGAAAGAAGGCGCTTCTTTGGGCGATCGGAGGTTGCGCCGATACCAGAAACCGGGCATATAGAATTGACAATCGTTGTGAGTCATTCCGGAAAATTTAATCACTTCTTCGAAGTTATAATATACCGTTTCGTTTGTGGAAACGGTTACGGTGATCCGGGTAGTATTTCCGGTTTCCGACCGTTGTTGTTTGATCTCGACAGGCAGAGGCATATTTGCTTGAAGAATTCCCGAAGAGGTTTCCTGCAACAGATATGTTTCTGCCGGATTACCGGGTGATTTTAAAGAGAGTTTGTAGCTTGTCTCTTGGGCATAAATCAATCCGGAAGCCCATATTAATAAAAAAATGGCTGCTAATTTTTTCATGATCTGAATGAATTAATTGATAAAAAATAATGACGTGTTTTTAATTAAGTTATTCTTGCTGCTTTTGACGTTGCAAAAGGGCAAAGGTGCGAAGGATAAAAGCGCGAAAGAAGGAATGCAAGGAGTATACATAAAGAAATTCTCCTTCTTTCATTCTCGCCTTTCATCTTTCTCCCCTTCGAGCTTTTATCCTTTCGTGCTTTTCACCCTTCCTTCCTGCTTCATAAATCCTATTCGGTTATTTTTAAGGTGGGACGCACAATTTTTCCCGTGATTTGCATAATCGGTTTATCCTCATCGGTAAATGTAACATCTGCGATATTCATGTTTCGCGGATGAATGTGTTGTTGATTGTGATGAGCATGAAACGTAATTCTTAATTTGCCGGCTTTGTCCGTGAATAAGGCGCCGTGTCCGATTCCTACAAGTGTATCCGGTTTTTGATAAATCGGATTTTTATCGTACTTTGTCCAAGGTCCCATCGGCGAGTCTGCTGTGGCATATCCTATTCCGTAAAACGGACTTTCGTAGCTGTTGGCGGAGTAAGTCATATAATATATTCCTTTGTGTTTAAGAACATAGGGACCTTCATTGACACGAGGCCAAACTTCTTCCCAAGTTTGAGACACATGGATGCATTTTGTCAGCGTATTTTCTTTGAGGGTTTGAAGGTCGTCTTCCAGTTCTGCCACCCAAATGTTTAATCCGTCGTTGAACCGGTCGAAATATAAATAGGGCTTACCGTCTTCATCGATAAATAATGAATTATCAATTGATTTTTCACCTTCCAACATGGGCTTCTTCTCTGTTTGTCGAAATGGTCCCTCCGGAGCATCGGCTACTGCCACACTGATGTGTTCGTCGGCTGAAAAATACATGTAAAATTTACCGTTTACGAGATATACTTCCGGCGCCCAAAACCAACGATCGGCCCATGTGTCGTCCTTGTGAAGAGCTAACTTGCTTTGTTTTTCCCATGTAGCCAAGTCCGGTGAAGTATAAACTTCAATACCCTCATCAGCATTGGTTCCGTAGGCATAGTATATGTCATTGTGCAGTAGGATAAACGGATCGCCCAAGGTCACTACGGGTTGACCTTTGGGTTCTTCTATAGCATTCTCTGTATTCTTACATCCTGCGATTGCCGAGCAGAATAGAAGGAAGAAAAAGAAATATTTGTTCATAATTTAATTGCTTATTAGGGATTGATGTATTTTTATGGCAGTTGATACCGGAGGATTCCGTTGAATGAAGATCCGGCTCCTTCCGATAGGAGGCCGACCTGTGCGGGCCGGTTATCGATGGGGAGACTTGTTATTTGTTTTCCGTCGACGAAAATAATTAATTGGTCATTCAACTTTACACATCGGATATTATACGAATCTTTAAATATCTCTTTTACCCGGATCTTATAAATATAAGGATTAAGGTCTTGAGCTTCTTTGTTTATAAAGCGAAGTGCATCCGCTTTAATCGGCCGAGAGAACGATGCCTCGTTATAAGTAGGATTTTCTGCTAATTGTATAGTTGATATGGGTACCGGGTGCCATTTGTCTTTATACTTATATTCGGCAGATACTTTGTCGAACATATTATCGATAAATAAATTTTTATTTTCGTGTGCATGCCGGTTAAGCCGGATACCGTTAATTTGAACCGGAGTTTCGAATGTATATCCTTTTTCTACCATATCGGTATATTTTACATCACAATAGTGTGTTTTCCACTCTTCCGGTTTATAGCTGTCCGATTTCACCGGTTTTCCTTTAGATACATGAATGATTTCCAAACTCTGCTTGGTGTAATCGAATATTGCTTTTACGTAATTATCCTTGTCGATATACACCGGGTATATCCCGCTTTTGCCTTTGTCCTCTTTATTGGTAATTTGAGTGGAAAATTCATATTGAGACAACATGTCCCCCTTAAATACTTGGAAATTATCGGAAGAAGCGGTTAGCCCTTCACTACCGACAGAAAAGTTACCCGTTGCTTTTTCTCCGTTTCGGGAGTCTCCCCATCCCGTGATTTTGTTGTCGTATTCATCCCAACCGACGGTGAAAGTAGTTCCTTCAAAATAGGCAGTTTCTTCTTCGGAGAATAATCCCGGAATACTTTCGGCATTCAAGGAAGTGATGATTTCGGGGTTTCCCGGAGCCGGGATCCCATCGATTTTAATACTTATATTTCCACCGTTGCGTTCAATCCGGAGGGAGTGATATACTCCGAATTTGAAATCATCAGGTAACTTATAAGATTGTATTTGTGTTTTTTTGTTTATACACTCTTCAATAAACCAGGTATGATCGGCCTTATTCAATCCGACTTTTAGCCTGTTATCCGAATCTTGCCCAATAGCAATGATTCCTGCTTTACCGGAAGTTTTGACTCCCGATTCGATCAGGTAGTAAGAGGATTTTTCTTTTCCGGCGCATAATCGTTCAGATCCCGGAGATAGCTGTTGTTCACTGTTTTCTGCATAAGTAGGTTTAGTGGGCTGAGGAAAGTACCCTTTGGTATTGGTGGATGTTAAATTATCCGCATACATGGTTTTATCGTGAAAATAGATCCGGTTGATGTATTGGCTCCTTGGTTCTCTGTTTTTATTGGCCATATAAACCAGCCACCACTCAAAACCGTTGGGTCCGCGTACAATGTTGGGTTGTCCGGGAGAATAAAGTATATCATCGGCTGTATCTTCTTTCATATCAAAAAGGGCCACATTGATGTAACTTCTTCTGTTTCCTTTTTTACTTTCCACTGCCAATAGGTTATTTCCGTTTTTTAAGGCACCCGCTTCTTCTTTCGTTAAGTTATGTATACGGTAATCGGCTCCCGTTTTATCGTATATAACTTTCCCGTTTAAGTATATTTTGGTGTCTCCCTCGTGTAATACTCTCAGTGCGAGGTTTCCCGGCTTTGTTTTATCCGTTGAAAATTCTTTTCGTAAATATATTTGGGGAGAGGTCCATTCTGTTCCTTGGTAGCGGGTAGTGGATCCTTCAATGGCTGTTGAGGAGAATCCTCCTTCCCCTTGTTTCCAAGTTACATCATCGAAATTCAAGGAAGTCCAATTTTTATCGGGAACATCAGCAGTATATTTAAAGTCCGGCTTATATTCTTTATTTATTCTGAGGATATCCGGGTATTTCTCTTCCAGTAAGGTTTGATTGGAAAGCAACAACGGATAAGGATATTTATTTCCGTTATTGAAAGCAGTAGGAGAGTCTGCTTGCGCTACTCCGAGTTGATAATTTCCCCAGTCCGTACCCGTGTGGTTGGCATTGTACATCATGTAATATTTACCTCTGTACTTTATTACCCATGGTCCTTCGGCTACCCGATTATCCATTGTCTCCCAGGTTCCCGGGAGGGAAGCAAACTGACAAATGGGATGGCCGGCGAAGGTATACGGGTCTTTCATAGGCCGTACCCAAATGGTATTTCCGTCGGTAAAACGAACCATATACATGTATAATTTTCCGTCGTCGTCCTTGAAGACTTGCGGGTCGATACGATTATCCATCCAGGTTTCTTTTACCGGCTCGCGATAAGGACCGAGGATGTCATTCGCTTCTGCATGCACAATATGAACGGCATGTTTATCTTTTCCCCAATAATTGACAGACCAATAGAGATGGAATTTTCCGTTGAGATATATCATATCATTGGCATGGATCTGGTCGTTTCCGGCTCCGGTGCCCGCAGTCCATTCGTTGTCCATATCAATTACATGAACCGGACCGGTCCAATTTACCAAATCTTCGGAAATATGGAAGTCGCCGTTGGTAAATACTCCTCCGATGTAATATTTCCCGTTGTATTTAATTACTCCGGCATCGGCAATGCCCGGAATGACGGGGTTGGGAATGTTTTGAGAAAATCCTTCATAATTACTTGCAAAAAGTATGAAAAAAGAAAGGAATAGGGAAATGTGTTTGTGAATCATGGTAACCGATTTTATGTTTTGCCACGGATTACAGTATTCCGTAATCCGTGGCAGTTGTACTTATGAGATGTGTTGTTTTAGGGACTTATGGATTTAATATTTCGGATTTTGTGTCAATCCTTTATCACTGTTATCCACTTCTATTTGAGGAAGAGGCAGACGACTGTGTTTTCCAAGGACAAAGTTGTTGAAGTCCGGGTCCCGGCTTTTCAATTCGTCAATTCCGGCTTGCGTATCCAACAGTCCCCAACGTTTCAGATCGGCCCATCTCCATCCTTCAAAACAAAGTTCGAGCGAGCGTTCCATTTGCAGCCGTTTCATAAAGGCTTCTTTCGAATTCAGTGAGCTTGCATACATGCTGTCCTCTATTTTATTCAATCCCACCCTGGTTCTTACTTTATCTACATACACTGCTGCTTGTTGAGGAGTGCCTCCGGTTTCCAGAATACATTCGGCATAATTAAGCAAAATATCGGCATAACGCATAATGCGGTAGTTGTTGGGGGCAAAATAATCTTCCCGGTCACGGAAATAGGCTGTATTGTATTTGCGGATATAACAATCATTGCCCCATCCTTTTTCATCCCATTGAGTTTGGGTATTGACAGAATAATACATTATATTTCCATCGGGAAAATCGTTCATATAGTCACGATATAAGACGCTGTTATATAAACGCATATCATTTTTTCCATCTGTTCTTTTTTCTTTTAAGTATTCGTCTACAAGCCATCTTCTGGCTTTGCCGTCTGCCCAGCCTATTCCGTTCGGAGCATAAAATTGCGTACGTTGGAAACCGGTGGCCATGCTGGCATCATTTCCGGTTCCGCCTTTGTTGGTGTCGTCAAATTGTATCTCGAAAATACCTTCTATATTATTTTCATTCAAGTGAGTGAAGTTGTCAATCCAATTATCGACCAAGCCGTATAATGAACCTTCTTTATTAATCAACCATTCCAATTCGGTTTTGGCCAATCCGAATTTGCCTTGTTGCATGTATGCTTTTCCGAGCAATGCTTTGGCGGCACCCAAGGTAACACGTCCTGTATTAACATCATTCCATTGTTCCGGTAATGATTCGATGGCAACCTTCAAATCCGTTTCGATCTGTGTCCACAGTTGTTCGCTGCTGACTTCCACCGGCACATAATTCGCTTCGGAAGGTTCTGTCAGCAACGGGCCTTTTTCCCAAAGTAAGTTAATCTGGAAATACCATAATGCTCTCATGAACCGGGCTTGTCCCAACACACGCGTTTTTTCGGTTTCATCCATATCGATATCCGGTACGAATTTTAATACTTGGTTACATCTGAAGATAGCCATGTAGAAATGTTCCCAATGCAGGTTGTTTCCTTCATTGAAGTTATAATTGGTATAAATAAAACGGGTCCAATCTGCTAATTCATTCCACGGAGAGGTGCTTAACCCTTCATCGGAAGACAGGTCATACCTGAAAGAAAGCCATCGCATCCAGGTTCCTTCTTTATAGAGAGCGCTGTAACAAGCATTGATTCCGGCTTCGGCATCTGCTGCATTTAACCAGAAATTATCCGGGGTAGCTTGATTCGGATTTTTTATATCCAGCAACGATTCACTGCAAGAGCAGAACAGGGCCATGGTGCCGATTAAAAATAAATATATCTTTTTCATTTTTTTTGTGTTTTTAAGTGAAAGATTAATAGTTAAAATGTAAGGTCCAAACCGACCATTACCGATCTCATATTCGGGAAGGCAAAATTGTCGGTGCCTCTGTCCCACACATCGTTATTGACAAAATCAGGATCCAGTCCGCTGTATTTTGTAAAGGTAATGAGATTGCTTCCCGTTACATACAGACGGAGGCCTTCCACACCAAACCGTGAGATCAGGTTTTTGTCAAAAGTATACCCCAATTGTACATTCTTCATGCGAAAGAAAGAACCGTTTTCCAGATACCTGTCGCTATCGTATACGTTTCGTTGATCCCCATAGATGATGCGAGGCGTATTCGAATTGGGATTTTCCTGATAAGGTTCTTCTCCTTTTTTAAATTTAATATAATTGGAATTGTCGGCAAACATGCGTCCTTGCCATTGGGTTACATTGTATATATCATTGCCCAGTTGACCATACCACATCATTGAAAAATCGAAGTTTTTCCAGCTTGCATTCAGTGTTAACGATAATTGGACATCCGCCCAGGGATTACCCACAATTTGGCGATCGTCTGCCGTAATTGCACCGTTATCGTCTGTGTCTATATAAATTACATCTCCCAATTGAGGCCGTTTTTCTCCAATTCTAATGGGAGTACCGTTGGAAGTCACATAATTATCTATTTGTTCTTGTGTTTTGAAAATACCGGCCGTTTTGTATAAATAGTACATGGATAACGGATGATTTTTTTGCGATATGGTTTTCCCTCCGTAGATATCTCTATCGTAACCCAAATTGAGCACCTTGTTTTTGAGTGTGGTAACATTGGCAGTAATACCGTAGTTGAATTCATCAATATTGTCTTTCCATCCGGCTGTAAATTCAAAACCGGAGTTTTTCAGGCTGGCTGCATTCGCCATGGGAGATCCTTCCTGATTACCGGTAGAGATGGCAATCGGCATGGTGGTAAGTATATTTTTCGATTTAGAAATATAATATTCGGCACTTACCGATAAACGTTGATCCAGAAACATGGCATCAAAACCGGCATTGGTGGTTTCTTTTGTTTCCCATACCAAGTTGGGATTAACCAGTTTTACTTGAGCCGCTCCGGATACCAACGAACCGCCAATAACGGTTACCATCGTTTGATTGATTGTGCCCAGGTAGTCCCAACTGCCGATGGCTGCATTTCCCAACCGTCCCCAGTTCGCTCTTAATTTGAGGTCGTTAATCGGATCGAAGGTGAAAAAGTCTTCTTGTGAAATTCTCCATGCTCCCGAAATGGAGGGGAAATTATCCCACCGGTTATTCTTGGCCAGTTTTGAAGTACCGTCGCGACGAATTGTTGCGCTCAAATAGTATTTGCTGGCATAATTGTAGTTGATTCGGCCCAGATAAGAAATCATGGCGTTTTTATCGATATTGTTGGAGTTTTGCTGATTACTTTTTCCGGCATCCAGAACTTCCAGATAACCGTCTTTGGTATAAGGAAAATTCAAACGGGAAGCCCATAAATTTTCATAACTGTAATTCTGATAAGTAAGACCCGCCACCGCATCTACATGGTGTTTTCCGAAATCCTTGTCAAAATTGATCGTATGTTCCAGCAATTTATTATATGTATTGGCTCTTGCCTTTTGACTTTCGGGACTGCGATATTCCTGATTTCGGGTCCAGTTCCCTTCTCCGCGGAACCACGCTTTTTCGAAGAAATAGAAATCAATCCCGGCATTGAATTTATAAGAAAGAAACGGGAAGGGTTTGAACATTAACCAGGCAGCTCCGTTTATACGGGTTTGTTTCTCATCTTGTTTTTCCAAGTCTTCCCGGGCAATCGGATTCACACCGAATGTATTGGCGTTGGCATCTCCGTAACCGTATCCGCCCGGATTATTTTCGTCGTATACCGGTATGGTAGGCATCATTCTTACCACATCATTGTAAGGATTGGTTTGAAGCGGATCGGTGTGTGTTACCGAGAGCGATATACTTTCTCCGAAAGAAAACATTCCTTTCTTACCTTCTGTATTTACCCGGAAGCTGTACCGGTCGAAATCATTGCCGTACGATACCCCTTTGTTCTTGTAATAACCGCCGGATACAAAATAATGTCCGCTTTCACCGCCTCCCGATAAGGATACGTTATAGTCTTGTACAATACCGGTTCTGAATACTTCATCCTGCCAGTCGGTATTGTAATTGGAATGTTGTTGCAAACCTTCGTTCCAAGATCCGTTTTTGATTCCTTCATTATAAGCCATATCATTGTATTTCTTATAATCCGAGGCATTCATAAGATCATAGCGGGGTGTCCATTCAAAAGTTTCTTTTACACTTACATTCACTTTCATCGGGCCGGACTGTCCTTTTTTGGTAGTAATGATGATTACACCATTAGCAGCTCTTGATCCGTAGATTGCAGCAGCAGAGGCATCTTTCAATATTTGTATGGATTCGATATCTGCCGGATTAAATCCGACACCCGGGTTCATGATCATTCCGTCTATAATCCAAAGAGGAGTCCTGTCACTTAATGTTCCTACTCCTCTGATTTCAATGGAAGCATCGGCTCCGGCTCTGCCGGTGGAGCGTACATTCACCCCGGTGGCAAGTCCTTGCAGCTGATTACCGATTGTACCGGCAGCGCTTTTTTTCATTTCTTTCGTATCTACAACCGATACGGCACCGGTTAAATCAGCCTTTTTTACGGTCTGATAACCGATCACGACCACTTCATCGAGTTCTTTCGTGTCTGAAATAAGAACTACATTTAATATGGGTTGGCCGTTGAAAACAATTTCTTTGGTGGTGAACCCAATGTAGGAAAATACTAATGTTTGCCCGGTGGATACGTTTAGAGAATAGTCTCCATCCAGTCCGGTTACGGTTCCTGTAGAGGTGTTTTTAATACTGATACTTACACCGGGAAGTGACTCGTTGGCTTCATCAAATACCTTCCCGCTTACCTGCACACTTTGCCCATACATAGTAAATGAACATAAGGTTAACAGTAGAAACAAAACTCTTTTTAGCATACGTTTAAATTTTAATAGGTTAACAATTAAGTTAATTATTCGAAACAAAAGTAAGGGATCGGTAAAAAACGGACGATGTGAAATTAACTAAAAAGATGTACTGTCCGGTCTGTCGTTTTTAATACTACCGATTACATGTTATGACTAAAAATTACCTTTATTTTTGTTTGCGAATATGAGTTATAATATTCCGCTATGTTGTATTTTTACATTTATGAAGACAGAAAAACTACTTTTGACCTTTTATTTGCTATTCGTGCCTTTCATGCTCACCTCTGCAGAAAATAATAATTTTTATTTCAGAAAAATACAGGTGGATGATGGTTTATCGGAAAATACGGTTTTTTGTATTTTACAGGATTCCAAGGGCTATATGTGGTTTGGAACCAAAGACGGATTAAGTCGGTTTGACGGAAAAAACTTTCGCATATTTCGTAATTCGGAAGACAACCCGGTTTCATTGGGAAACAATTTTGTGCGGGCGATGCTTGAGGTAAACGAGGATTGTTTGTTTATCGGAACGGATGTAGGATTGTATTATATGGATGTGGTACATGAAGCTTTTTATTTTGTAGAAAGTAAGACTGCGGACGGAACCTCCATGCTCACAGCGGTCAGCTCCTTGTATAAAGATCAAGAGGACTGTTTGTGGATAGGCACTATGGCTCAGGGGGTTTTTAAGTATAATTTGATTACAAAAGAGTTGCAGAAAGTATTGTCTTCGGAGTTTGATCTGGCCGGTCATGCGGTTTGGTCCATTTATGGAGACAAGTCGGGAACTATCTGGTTGGGTTCTCGCTTGGGACTGTTGCGTTATAATTCTTCCACTAACCGGTTGGAAGCCATAAAAGGGCTTGCTTATCGGATGGATACGTATGATCATGAAATTTTATGTATTCACGAAGATGAAAAAGGAAATTTATGGTTGGGAACATGGGGTGAAGGAGTAAAGTTTTATAATAAACAAAACTTCGAAGAGGACATCTATCAAGGTAAGAACGATCCTGTCCATTACATTTCTAAAGTACGGGCAATCCATAAATACGATGATCAACATTTATTGTTTGGATCTGACGACGGGTTGTTCTTATTTCATCCGGAGAGTAAAGAGAGTCGTAGAATCGATATTCCCCAGTCCAAATACAGCATGAGCGATCAAAATGTGTATTCCATAGCAGGCGATCGGGAAAACGGAATTTGGATCGGTACTTATTTCGGTGGAGTAAATTATCTTAATATTGCGCAACAATCGATAGAAACCTACTATCCCGACATTACTCCCGGTAATTTATCCGGTAAAGCGGTAAGTCAGTTTTGTGAAGATAAAAAAGGAAATCTCTGGATTGCTACCGAAGACGGGGGGATAAATTATTTTGATGTGAAGACCAAACAGATAACCCGACCCATCCAAACTACCTATTATAATATCCATACCTTATTGTTAACCGGAGATGAATTATGGATTGGAACTTTCTCCCGGGGAATCGATGTATATAATATTGAAACGGGAAAACTGGTCAATTACAGAAAGCACCTGAATGATGAAAATACATTGGACGATGATTGTATTTTTTCTTTATATAAAACAAAAAACGGTGATATTTATGCCGGTACACCCGTCGGATTAAATAAGTATAATCCCGAAAACGGAAGCTTTACTCGTATTCCCGAAGCGGCAGGGTTCATATATGATATAAAAGAAGATGAGCGGGATAATTTGTGGGTAGCAACCTATTGGTCCGGCGCCAAACGATTGAATATGAAAACAGGTATATGGGTGCATTATGATACCGTACAAATCAGAAATAACCCAATCATAGGCAGTAAACTGACGGGGATATATATCGATAATCAAAAACGATTGATATTTTCGAGTGAAGGCAGAGGGATCTTTATTTATGATTATGAAACGGATAATTTCAAGAATATATCGGAAAAAGACGGATTGCCGAATAATGTGGTTTACGGTGTTTTGGATGACATGTTTGGCAATTGGTGGGTAAGTTGTAATAAAGGAATTGTCTGTTTTAATGTTTCCAATCCGAAAGAATATAAATTGTTTAATAAAAATGACGGATTGCAGAGTAATCAGTTTAATTATAAGTCGAGTTTTAAGGCAAGGGACGGCAAATTTTATTTTGGCGGGATAAACGGGTTTAATTGTTTTTATCCGCAAGACCTCACCAAACTTCATAACAGTGTGGTGCCGCAAGTGGATATTACCGGATTGGATTTGCTTGATAATTCGGATCCGGCTATGGAAAAGGAAATACAGATTTTGCTGAATAAAAAACAAAAGATTGTTCTCCCTTATGATAAATCGTCATTTACTATTTCTTATGTAAGCTTGAGTTTCCAATCCCAATCAAAAAACCGGTATGCGTATAAGTTGGAGGGAGACAATAACGGGTGGATTCATGCGGGGAACAATAATCAGGTAACCTATATAAATCTTTCTCCCGGAAAATACCTGTTCAAAGTAAAAGCTTCCAATAACAATGAGGTGTGGAATGAAGAAGGCGCTGAAATTGAAATAGAAATATTGCCTCCTCCTTGGCTTGCCCTTCCTGCTAAATTAATTTATTTGCTGATTTTTATACTTGCGTGCTATTTGCTGATTTCGTATTATGTGAAGAAGAACCGGAAAACGCATTTGTATAATCTCGAAGTATATAAGGCGGAACAGGAAAAACTTTCTTTTAAGTCGAAGATTAACTTTTTTACCAATATCGCTCATGAAATACGAACGCCGGTAAGTTTGATAAAAGCGCCCTTGGAAGAAATTTTGGTTTCGGCTGACGGGAATGAAACAACCAAAATGAATTTGTCAATCATTGAGAAGAATTGCAACCGATTGAATGTTCTCATCAATCAATTGCTGGATTTTAGGAAGATGGACTCAATGAAGTATATAATTAATCCGGAAAGAGTGAACCTGAATGATTACCTGAAAGAATTATTTGATCGTTTTCGGAAGACGGCTCAGAGTAATAAGATCGAGTTTACATTGAATTTGCTCCCCGGGACCGGTACGGATGTGATTTCCGATTCCGATGCGTTGACAAAAGTAGTGGGTAACCTGCTTACCAATGCACTTAAGTTCACGAAAGATAAGATTATTCTTTCGTTGGAAAGAAATGAGGATGAATCTTATACAATCCGGGTGGAAGACAACGGACCGGGTGTTCCGGATGAATATAAAAAACTCATCTTTGATCCTTTTTACCGTATCGGATCCGATAGCGATAAAAAAGGTACGGGAATCGGCCTTTCCCTCGTGAAGAATCTTGCCGAATTGTTGAAAGGGAAAGTGGAAGTGGAAGATGCCGATCTCACGGGTGCGATTTTCAAATTTACTTTTACCGGTCTTCCCGAAGAAATTACTGTAAAAGAAAAGGTGGAAGAGCGGGATACGGCGGTGCCGGATGAGGAAAAACAAAAGTCGGAGAAAATAAATTTTATTTTGGTGGTGGATGATAATTCCGAGATAACCGAATTTATAAGGAGTTGTTTGAGTAATGATTATTATGTGGAAACGGCGCTTCATGCATCCGATGCATGGAAAAAATTAGAGGAAAAAAATGTAGATCTTATTATTTCCGATATTATGATGCCCGATATCGACGGAATCTCTTTTACCAAAAGTATTAAAGCCAATCTCAGTTACAGCCATATTCCCGTGATATTGCTTTCTGCCAAGACCGAGAATGCCGTAAAGATAGAAGGTCTCCGGTCCGGAGCCGAAGTATTTATAGAGAAACCTTTTTCCACTTCTTTTTTGAGGGCTCAAATTGTAAGTTTATTGGAAAACCGCAAAACCATTTTGGAGTCATTTAAAAGATCTCCGCTTGCTTCCTATTCTATTCTTGCTACGAATAAGAATGATGAGGCTTTCCTGAAAAAATTGAATGAAGAAATTGAAAAGAATCTTTCGGATGAAACATTCTCTGTCGAATCACTTACGGATATGCTGAATATCAGCAGATCCCATTTTCAGCGTAAATTGAAGGGGATATGCGGAGCTACGCCCGGAGAATATTTAAGAGATTATCGTTTGAAAAGGGCCTGCCGTTTATTGCTCGAAACCGATATGCGTATCAATGAAGTCGCTTTTTATGTCGGCTTTAATTCGGCATCCTATTTTACAAAGGCCTTTATGAAATCTTATAAGATGTCTCCCAAGGAGTTTATACAAAAGAATCAGGGGGCTAAAATGATTTTATCTTGAATGATTGCGTTGCCTTACAGCTTCATACATCAGTACTGCCGCCGCCGCCGATACGTTTAAGGATGCAATGGATCCGCAAACCGGGATGCTTACCATTTCATCGCAAATGCGTAAATTATCCATGGCAATTCCCATATCTTCTCCTCCCATAACCAAAGCGATGGGCGTTGTATAATCCGTAGAACAGTAATCTTGAGTTGATTTTTCTGTGGCGGCTACCACTTTAACTCCCGAGTTTTTTAAGAAGCGAATAGCTTCGTTAATACTTGATTCTTTACAAACGGGAAGCGAATGCAACGCTCCGGCAGAAGTTTTTATGGCATCAGCATTGACAGATACACTGTTTCGTGCCGGGATCACCAGTGCATCCACTCCTGCACATTCGCAAGAACGGGCGATGGCTCCGAAATTCCGTACGTCTGTTACCCCATCCAACAAGACGATAAACGGTACTTTTCCTTCTTCGTAGAGAAAGGGGATTATGTCTTCCAGCTTCTGATAAGTTACCGCAGATATGAAAGCAACCACTCCTTGATGATTTTTCCGGGTGAGCCGATCCAGTTTTTCTTGAGGAACACGCTGCAACGGAATATTCGTGTTTTTTACAATCGTAAAGAGTTCGCGTGCCAATTCTCCACTCAAATCCCTACGCATTAATATCTTATCTACTTCTTTTCCCGCTTGGATTGCTTCAATTACGGCGCGGGTACCGAAAATCATCTCGTTTTCTTTTATCATAAGTTTAATAGAATTTTTGCATTTTCCAGTGCTGCTTCCGTTAATTTCTCTCCGCTCAGCATTTGGGCGATCTCCCGGACGCGTTCTGTATCGGACAGTTTTCGGATATTTGTTTCCGTGCCGACTTCATTTTCTTTTTTATAAACAAAATAATGGGTTTTTCCTTTGGCTGCAATTTGAGGTAAATGAGTAATGACTATTACTTGCATAACTTCTCCCAATTCCTGCATGATCTTAGCCATTTTGTCTGCTATTTCTCCTGAAACGCCGGTATCTATTTCATCAAAAATGATGGTTGGTAATGCAATTGCTCCGGCTATAAGCGCTTTTATTCCCAGCATTAAACGAGCTATTTCTCCTCCGGAAGCAATTTCCGATACCGGTTTTAACGGGACATTTTTATTGGCAGAGAACAGGAACCTGATTTTATCGATGCCGGCAACATCCGGTTTTTCCTTTTGTGTTAATTCACAAATAAATTGCATATGCGGCATTCCCAATACACTTACTTTTTGAACTAACATTTTTTCCAGCACGGAAGCCGCTTTTTTTCGGGATTGACTGAGCCGTTGGGCCGATTTTAGCAGGATTTCACGGGTTCGGGTCACTTCTTGTTGCAACTCTTTCAGCGTTTCATCCAAGTTTTCGATGGATTGAAGCCGGCCTTGAAGATCATTTCTTAAGGAAATCAATTCTCGCACGGATTCTACTTTATGCTTTTGTTGCAAAGCATAGATTGTATCCAATCGTTCATTAACAAAACGAAGGCGTTCCGGATCATATTCGGTTTTTTCTTTGTAATTGGCTACTTCCAATGCCAAATCTTTCAAATCAAGATAAGCCGTTTCCAATCGTTCGGATATTTCTTTACCTTTGGCAAAAACGGAAGTCAGAGATCTTGTCGCATTTAGTGCGCTTTTAAGAGAGGTAACAACTCCGGTTTCTTCTTCCGACAGTTTTATTTCAATTTGAAAAAGTGCTGTTTTTATTTCTTCGGCATGTAACAATTCTTTGGATTCGGATTCCAGTTCTTCTTGTTCATCAGCATCCAGTTTGGCTTCTTCCAATTGCAGGCACTGAAACAGAAGGTAGTCTTTTTCCTCCAGGTTTCGGGCTGCTTCCGCTTTTAGCTCTTCCCATTTTCGGACGGTGGACCGGTATGTTTGATAGTTGCTGTCGTAATTATTTTTTATCTCTTGATTACCGGCCAGTGCATCCAGCACTTCCAATTGAAATTGTCCGTCTGCCAAATCCAGGTTTTCATGTTGAGAATGAATGTCAATCAACTTCATTCCCAATTCTTTTAGATCGTTAAGTCCGGCGGGCGTATCGTTGATGAATGCCCGTGATTTGCCGGAAGCATACAGTTCTCTTCTTAAGATGCATTGACTTTCATCGTATTCCAGTTCTTTTTCTTCAAAAAACGATTTCAAATGATAAGAAGATATGTCAAAAATACCTTCTATCACACATTTATTTTCTCCTTGTTTTATATATTTGGAGTCGGCTCGTTGTCCTAAGATAAGGGCCAAGGCGCCTAAAATGATGGATTTTCCGGCTCCGGTTTCTCCTGTTAATACAGAAAAACCGGCTGAAAAGTCAATTTCCAATTCGGAAATCAATGCATAATTTTGAATAGTAAGTGAAGTTAACATTTCGGTCTGATTATTTTTTTAAGGGTTCCAATCGGCTTGATAAGGTAGGATACAGCTTATTAAACATTTCGTATATCTCTTTTTTTTCTTCTGTAGAGGCTTTTGTACAAATAGCTACTGTTTCATCCAGTTTACTGTCTGCAAATAATTGCAACAATACGTTGGAAGAACGAGTATCGTATACTTGTTGTAAGGCGGGCAATACGCCAATGATAGTTGTTCTCGATCGATCGGCGTTGGCCGCCATCTCATCCAATCCTTTACGGTGATAAGTATACCACATTTCCCTGAAATTAGTTAAGGATTCGTCAGAAAGAGCATTGATCAACGCTCCTCTCCCCATGGTGGTGCCGAAAGTTTCCCAGCCGGTCCAAGAAGTGGATTGAGCGGTATTGGAAATTCGTTCTGCCTGTCGGTAAAAATAGGAACCTCCCATTGGAGCAAAACTGTCAAAGTCCAATCCTAAAATGATATAAGAATAAAAAGCAAATACAGCTACCAAGTTATTGGTTATGGAGGTCTCGATATATTCTAAGGGCATATTTTCGGTATACTCAAATTCGACTTTCGTATCCCGGAAATTGATTAATGGAGTGGTATAGGAAGAATTGTAAACCGGCCTTCTGGCGGTTACTGTAATTTCTCCCGTATAAGCATCTGCTCCGTCGGCTTTCCCGGTAAGAATGAGGCCAAAGGTGCATTCAATCTTTTCGGCCGGGGCAAAAGTGGCAGAACTCCATTTGGTTCCATTTACCAAAGCAGTCAATGCGTTTTGCATGGAAGTAAAAATAGATTTATCCGTTCCTTGAAGTTTATCACTGTTAACATTTACCCGGGCAGATAATTCCTGCGCATGCAATTTTGTTGTAAAACAAAAGGAACACAAGCAAAGAAATAAAATTATTTTTTTCATAAATCATTTTTAAGTTTTATTTCATTATAAATGAAATCAACGATATCTCCTGCGACTTCCGATTTTGATTTTAAAGGAAAGTCTTTCTTTGGTTCGTCTGATTTTATAATGCTGATTTTATTGGTATCGGTCCGGAATCCGGCGCCTTTATCTCTTAATGAATTAAGAACAATGGCATCCAAGTTCTTTTTTTTAAGCTTTTCTTTGGCATTGAATTCTTCATTTTCTGTCTCTAAAGCAAATCCGGTTACATATTGATGTTCTTTCTTCATTGCTCCCAAGGCAGCCGCAATATCTTTGTTTGCCGTAAGTTCCAATAATAATGTTTCCTCTTTCCTTTTAATTTTTCGGTCGGAGGCGTATTTCGGTTTGTAATCTGCTACAGCTGCGCACAGAATGGCGATGTCCGAATCTTTAAAATGCTTCACTGCTTCTTCATACATTTCGTCAGCCGAGATCACATCTATTCTTTGTATGGACGGATGCGTAGCCGATAATTGAACCGGGCCGGTGATAAGTGTCACTTCCGCTCCTCTTTTGGCGCACTCTTCGGCCAATGCAAACCCCATTTTACCGGAAGAATAATTACTTATATAACGTACGGAATCGATGTTTTCATATGTGGGACCGGCTGTTATCAAGACTTTTTTTTTTGATAATTCGGATTGTTTTGTCAAAAAGTCTTCGATTTTGGTTGCGATGACATCCGGTTCTTCCATACGCCCTTTCCCTTCCAGTTTGCTGGCCAGAAATCCGGAGGCCGGTTCAATGATATAATTCCCGTAGGATTTAAGTCGTTCCAGATTTTGTTGGGTAGATGGATGTGCAAACATATCCAAATCCATTGCCGGGGCAATAAATACCGGGGCTTTCATGGACAGGTAAGTGGTGATCAGCATATTATCTGCTATTCCGTTTGCCATTTTTCCGATGGTGGAAGCAGTTGCCGGAGCAATTACCATAAGATCTGCCCATAATCCCAAATCTACATGACTGTGCCAACTTCCGTCGTTTGCCGTGAAAAATTCACTGACTACCGGTTTGCCGGTCAAGGCAGATAAAGTGACGGGAGTAATAAACTCTTTTCCGGCAGGCGTAATTACCACCTGAACTTCTGCTCCTTTTTTGATTAGAGCTCGGATTAAATAGGCTGCTTTATAGGCTGCGATACTGCCGGTAATTCCTATTATTATTTTCTTTCCGACTAACATAATTGAACTTCTTCTTGAAACAGCTTGCAAGTTAATCATTTTTCCTAAATATTGGGGTATTTCTCTTTTTGCACCTTCTTACTTCCTTTCTTCCTTCGCGCTTTCCTCCTTTTATACTTCGCACATAAAAAAACGGATGAAGTCATATCGACTTCATCCAT
>DAIQOU010000778.1:0-1800 GCA_036787725.1 Bacteroidales bacterium | reverse complement strand
CCGGATCTTGCTCCATGCCTGTGATTTGTAGTAAGGAGACGGGATTGGGAGCATCTTTTTCGAACACTTCTTGATTAATATTTAATCCTATTCCGATAACAGACCGGCAGATTTTTGTACCGGTGAGATCGTTTTCAATTAAAATACCTCCCATTTTTTTATCCTTCCAATAAATATCATTGGGCCATTTGACAGAAACATGGGAAATATACCCTTTCAGACAATCCATTACGGCTAACGAAATGAATTGAGAAATAATAAATTGCTCGTTACCGGATATAAAGTGGGGAAAGAGGATCATACTGAAGGTTAAATTTTTCCCTGGTGTCGATTCCCATCGATTTCCCCGTTGTCCGCGTCCGGCTGTTTGTTTTTTAGTATAAACCACAGTTCCTTCTTCCAATCTTTGCAGGTCGGATAATTCTTTCAGATAAGTATTGGTAGAAGTTGTTTCTTCTACATAAATGATGGGAAACATAATTAAACTAGCTGTTATTGTATTCTTCTTGTTTTTTCTTGGGGAGCTTTTTTATGACCTCTTCAACCGAGTGATTTACCAGTTCTTTTATCATTTTATCCGAAACATCTTTTTCTAATCGGACACTATTCCAATACCGTTTATTAAAGTGAAAAGCAGGAATAATACCTTCATAGGTTTCTCTCAGTTCCAATGCTTTATCCGGATCGCATTTCAGGGTGACTGAAAATCCTTCTTCTTTTTGTTCCAATCCGATAACAGCAAACATTTTATCCATTACTTTAAAGACCAAAGTTACTTCATCAAACGGAAAACTTTCTGATGCTCCTTTTATGTTAATGCAATATTCTCTGATTTCTTCCAGATTCATATGTACTAAGTCTGTTGTAGTTTTTTTATTCGTTGTAATAGTGTCGGATGAGAATAATTCCAAAAAACAACGCGGGGATGAGGGTTAAGATTGCTTAAAGCCTTAACAGATATTTTTTTTAATCCCGTGGTCAGTGCATTTCCCAATCCGAAACTTGCGGCATAAGCATCCGCTTGATATTCATTCTTTCGAGAAATAACGTTAAACACTAATCCTGTCAATTCGGAAATAGGTGAAAATAAAAAAGAAAATCCGATCACGCCTAAATGAAAAGAAGGAATGGTGCCCCCCAAAGCATCTGCCAGAAGCGGATTATCTAAAAAGAAAGATAAAATGTATAATGTAATCCCGGTAGAGAGGAAAGACATCATCAAGGATTGCCAAACATGTTTTTTCTTATAATGACCGATTTCGTGGGCCAAAACGGCTACTATTTCTTCCGTTTCCAATTCATTGATCAAGGTGTCAAACAATACAATCCGTTTCTTTTTTCCCAATCCGGTGAAATAAGCATTAGCTTTTGTACTCCTTTTGGAACCGTCCATAACGTAAATATTTTTCAATTCAAATCCGGCTTTTCGGGAGAAATCTTCGATAGCTGTTCTTAAATTTCCCGGTTCCAAAGGGGTTTGTTTATTAAATAGCGGAACAATCCACTCCGAATAGAAGAAACTCATTATTAATGAAAAGGCGGTAATTACTACCCAAGCCAATAACCAAAACCAATCGGCAGTATATTGATAAATATAAAGAATGGCAGATAAAATAATTCCGCCCATCAACAGTGATATAAACAATCCTTTTATAAAATCAGAAACAAAGAGTCGGGGAGTCGATTTGTTAAATCCGAACTTTTCTTCAATAACAAACGTATCGTACCAATCAAAAGGTAAACTGATCAATTGAACTCCTATCAGCAAAATTCCAAAAAACAATAAAGGCAGCAGTAAAA
>DAIQOU010000777.1:0-1802 GCA_036787725.1 Bacteroidales bacterium | reverse complement strand
ATAATTTTAAGCGACGGAAACTTTAATATAGTGCGATGAAGAAAATAAAATGTTATCAACTTAAACAAAAAATCCGGAAGGAAGCGAGATTAGATTCGAGTACGCAACACCCATATCGGTAAGACACCCGATTAACAAACCGGCCATAAGAATCCATTCCATGATAAAGTCCATTTCCTCTTTCGTAAAACGAAAAGAAAGAATACAAAACAATCCCAAATCATTCAAAATTTATAACTTTGCAGTTGGTTAAGGATGCAAAGGGGCCGGCTGCAAAAAAATGGTCCCTGTGAAGAGAGGCAAAAAGCATGATCCGGTTTTGCTTCATTCCGGCCGGTTCTTCAGCCGTCCATGTCGGTCCGGTCCGAAACGAACTCAACAGTCGACATCCGGGTCCCATGCAACCTGTCCGGGAAAGCCATACACAAGAGGCTGAGTACAAAAACGAGAAACAACAATGATCGATTCCGAAATATTTGAAAATAAAACAGCAGCTTATTTTACCCTGGGTTGTAAGCTCAATTTTGCAGAAACTTCCGCCATCGGCCGGCAATTATCGGAGCAAGGCGTAAGAAAAGCATTGCCCGGCGAACAAGCGGACATCTGTATTATCAACACTTGTTCCGTAACCGAATGGGCCGATAAAAAATGCAGGCAAACCATCCGCCGCATTTTCAAACAACATCCCCATGCATTCATTGTCGTTACGGGATGTTACGCCCAATTAAAGCCGGAAGAAATTGCTCAAATTCCGGGAGTAGATCTCATTTTGGGAGCCGAGCAGAAAACCGACATTATCCGGCACATCAAAGAAGCATCATTAAAGAAAAAGGACGGAAATCAAATAGCGGTTTCGGCAATCAAAGACATCCGCTCATTTGTACCTTCCTGCTCGGGAGATGATCGTACCCGGTATTTTCTAAAAGTTCAGGACGGTTGTGATTACTATTGTTCTTTTTGCACAATTCCATTTGCCCGGGGACGAAGCCGAAACGGTAAAATTGCCGATTTGGTTCCAATGGCAGCATCAGCCGGTCTCGCAGGAGCAAAAGAAGTAGTACTGACCGGAGTCAACATCGGCGATTTCGGCAAGACGACAAAGGAAACATTTTTCGACTTGATACAAGCGCTCGACACGGTACAACCGGTGGAACGTTTCCGGATTTCTTCCATCGAACCGAATTTATTAACGGACGACATACTCCGGTTTGTTGCTCAAGCCGATAAGTTTGCTCCTCATTTTCACATCCCGTTGCAAGCAGGTTCGGACGAAGTATTGAAACTCATGCGTCGTAAATACGACACCGGATTGTTCCGGTCCAAAATCGAACGCATCAAAGAATTGATGCCGGATGCATTTATCGGAGTAGATGTTATTGTAGGAGTACGGGGAGAGACCGATGCTCTATTTGAAGAGACTTTTTCGTTTTTGGAGAAGCTTCCGTTTTCACAATTGCATGTTTTTACTTACTCGGAACGAACGGGGACCAAAGCATTGGACATCCAACCCATTATCGACCCGCGAACCAAACAGGAACGAAGTCGACGGCTACTGGAACTTTCCGATGAAAAATGGAAAGCATTTTATCATTCCCAATACGGAAAACAAAAAACAGTGCTTTTTGAACAGGCTCGCAAAGGAAATAATATGGTGGGATTTACAGAAAATTATGTCCGGGTAGAAGCTCCCTACGATAAGAGTTTAATCAACATTCCGGTTTCGGCGGTATTGAAAAAACTGAATGAGGACAATACAGCTTTGAAAGCGGATATTTTAAATAAATAAGAAATGAAAGTACAAT
>DAIQOU010000278.1:0-6301 GCA_036787725.1 Bacteroidales bacterium | reverse complement strand
ATTTGGAAAAATGTATAAAAGTGCTTACTGATAATAAACTGGAATTACTGGCCGCTAGTGAATTGTATAAATTATAGTTTATTTCAATTTTTGATAAAAAAAATGAAATTTCTTTTTAGGTTCAAACGGATTGACTACATTTGCCGTCTGAATCGGTTCGTGTGTCGAATAACAATTAAATAGGTACATATGAAATTAAAATTCATATATTTCATAATTCTTCTTTTTTTCATTTCTGCTTGTGGCGAATATAACAAGATACTTAAGAATCCGGATTGGCAAGTTAAATATGAGTATGCAAAAAAATATTTTAATGAAGGACGTTACAGTCGTTCGGCTACCTTATTGGAGGACATTTTAGTATTGACTAAAGGAACATCCTCGGCAGAAGAGGCATTATATATGTTAGCTCAGAGTTATTACGGAATGAAAGATTATGTGACCGCTTCAACTTATTTTTCTACATATTATAAGACTTATCCCCGTGGTGAATATACAGAATTATCTCGTTATTATTCTGCATACGGATTATATTTGGATTCTCCGGATCCTCGCTTGGATCAATCTCAAACATACGCTGCTATTAAAGAATTTCAAGAGTTTTTGGAATATTATCCTCAAAGTTCCCGAAAAGAAGAGGTTAATAATATTATGTTTGAATTGCAGGAAAAACTGGCCTTGAAAGAATTGATGGTTGTGCGCCTTTATTATAACTTGGGAAGTTATAATCCCGGATATCCTTTTCCCGGAGGGAATTACACTTCTTGTGTAATTACTGCCCAAAATGCATTAAAGAATTATCCTTATTCCAAGTATAGAGAAGAATTGTTATATTATTCTGTAATGGCTAAATATGATATGGCTGAACAGAGCGTGGATGAAAAAAAGAATTTTCGTTATAGAGATGTTGTGGACGAATATTTTACCTATATAAATGACTTTCCGGAGGGAAGGTATCGAAAGCAGGTAGAAAAAATTTATGAACAAGCTTCAAAACAAGTAACAGAATAAAAATAAATGTAAGTTAATACAGTAAGTATGGATTATAAAAAAACAAATGCTCCCGGTAATACGGTTACACGTGATATGATGTCTCTTTCTGCCGATACCGGTAATGTATATGAAACAGTAAGAATTATCGGAAAAAGAGCTAACCAAATTAGTGTTGAACTAAAGCATGATTTAGAACGTAAGTTGCAGGAGTTTGCTTCTTATAATGATAGTTTGGAAGAAATATTTGAGAATCGGGAACAAATAGAAATTTCGCGTTATTTTGAAAGACTTCCAAAGCCTACTCTTATTGCAACCCAAGAATATATTGATCAAGAAATTTATTTTAGGAATCCGTCGAAAGACAAAGATAAATTTGGAGCAGAATGATACAACGTATACAAACCGTATATTTATTAATTGTCGCCGGCTTAATGCTGGCGATGCTGTTTTTGCCTTTGGGTTATGTTAATCAGGGATTGAATATTGAAATGTTGGATGTATTTGGATTACATGCTATGGATGCCGGTGCTACATTGGTTACTCCTTATACATTGTATTATCTTCCAATTTGTTCGGGAATATTGGCCCTCATTACCATTTTCTTTTATAAACGAAGAAAGCTGCAAATAAATTTATGCTATTTAACCATTTTTTCGTTGGTTCTATTTTATGTCTTTTTGTTCATGTATATTTATGTTCCCGGAGGAAAATTCCCTTATAATGTGGAATTTGTAATTGCAACTGTTTTTCCGATTATTGCTATTATTATTGAATTCTTGGCTATAAGAGGAATCAGGAAAGATGAAAAGCTGGTCAGATCTTTAGACCGCTTAAGATAATTTAATTGAATATCAATGATTAAAAAACATCTGATCCTTCCGGGACTGCAGGTGTTTTTTTATTTTTATAATTAATGTATTTGTAAAATGCAAAAAATTCTCTTATGATTGAGTACAAATCTCTTATTTCCACATAAGAAGGACAAACGCCGGAAATATTTTTAAAACCATGCTTTTTGTAGAGCATTTTTATTCGAGTTAAGTGAAAATATTGAGAAACTGTAATTATTTCATTAAACCGGAGTTCTTCTTTTAATTTCAACGAATTTCTTACAGTGGCAAGTGTATTGTTCCCTTGATTATCAACAATAATTACAGTATCCGGGATCCCTTTTTCAATTAAATATTTTTTCATTTTATCTCCTTCATAGTAACCTTCTTTTCCTAAGCCTCCGCTAACAAAGATTTTTTTCACTCGACCGGCGTTGTAAACTTCTAAACCGCAATCCAATCGTTTTTGAAGTCGGATAGACAAGCTTCCGTCTTCATTTACTTTGTTTCCGAAAATCACGGCAACATCTGCTTGTTCTTTTTTATCATGAAAGCCGTCTATTACAGAGTAGAGAGAATGAATTATAAACCATGAAATGAGAATAAGGACAGATGATCTTATGAAACTTAAATTTTTTATCATTGAACTTCTCTTCAAATTGAATGCAAATTTATTCTTAATTCTTCAATTTTCCCTCGAAAAAAACAGCATTTATGACCAATTTATTTCATTACATTTACTTTTATAATAACTTTGCAAAAGTTTGACAAAAATAATTGTAATGAATTTACTTGAATTGAGCGAGCAAGAAATTTTTCGTCGTAAGAGTTTGGATGATTTGCGGGAATCGGGAATAGATCCGTATCCTGCTGCGGAGTATGTAACCACAGCTTTTTCTTCTGAAATAAAAGAAAATTTTAGAGACGAACATCCTCCAAAAGAAGTGTCTGTTGCCGGAAGAATCATGAGTCGACGTATTATGGGAAAGGCATCTTTTGTTGAATTACAGGATTCGGAAGGACGAATTCAAATTTATATAACCCGGGATGATATTTGCCCGGAAGAAAATAAGGATTTATATAATACTGTCTTTAAAAAAGCCTTGGATATTGGTGATTTTATCGGTATTAAGGGATTTGTCTTTCGAACTCAAATGGGAGAAATTTCAATTCATGCCAAAGAATTAACTGTATTGGCTAAATCGTTGCGTCCGCTTCCGATTGTTAAATATAAGGATGGAGTGGCTTATGATGCTTTTGAAGATCCCGAATTACGTTATCGACAACGCTATGTGGATTTGATCGTAAATGAAGGTGTCAAAGATACCTTTATAAAACGAACTAAGATATTTAATTCCATGAGGAATTTTTTTAATGCCAAAGGATATTTGGAAGTTGATACTCCTGTTTTGCAAAATATTCCCGGAGGAGCAGCTGCTCGTCCTTTTATTACCCATCATAATGCACTGGACATTCCTTTTTATTTGAGAATTGCAAATGAGCTGTTCTTGAAAAGACTTATTGTCGGGGGATTTGAAGGAGTATATGAATTTTCGCGTAATTTTCGGAATGAAGGGATGGATCGTACTCATAATCCCGAGTTTACAGTTTTGGAAATATACGTAGCTTATAAAGATTATAACTGGATGATGAATTTTACCGAGCAAATGCTGGAAAATGTTTGTTTGGAAGTCTTGGGTACTACCGAAGTAACAGTCGGAGAAAATAAGATTGATTTTAAAGCTCCTTATAAGAGAATAAGTATGATTGATTCCATAAAGGAAAATACCGGAATCGATATTTCCGGAATGAACGAAGATCAATTAAGGGAAGTCTGTAAGCAATTGGGAATAGAACAAGATGAAACCATGGGAAAAGGGAAATTAATAGACGAAATTTTTGGAGAAAAGTGTGAAGGTAAATATATTCAGCCCACTTTTATTACGGATTATCCCATTGAAATGTCTCCTTTGTGCAAACGTCACCGTTCTAATCCCGAACTTACCGAACGATTTGAACTGATGGTGAACGGAAAAGAATTAGCTAATGCATATTCGGAATTAAATGATCCTATTGACCAAAAAGAACGTTTTGAGGAACAATTAAAACTTTCGGAAAAAGGAGATGATGAAGCTATGTTTATTGATAATGATTTTATAAGAGCATTGGAATACGGTATGCCTCCTACTTCCGGTATGGGTATCGGAATGGATCGATTGGCAATGTTATTAACGAATCAAGTTACTATTCAAGAGGTATTATTTTTCCCGCAGATGAGGCCTGAAAAAACACACAAGAAAGATCCTGTATCAAAATATACCGAAATAAATGTCCCGACAGAATGGGTGCCCGTTATTCAGAAGGCAGGCTATTTAACTGTTGAAGAATTGAAAGGAATAAATTCAAATAAATTAAGACAGGAACTTTGTGAATTAAATAAAAAATATAAATTGGAATTAAATAATCCATCTGCAGAAGAAATAGAAATTTGGATTAAGACCGCAGAACAAGTTTAATTGAATCTTTTATCAAGTAAAACAGTGTACTTATGAAATTACCGGGAAGAGTTGCAATAATGGGAGGCGGAAGTTGGGCTACGGCCATTGCCAAAATTATTATGAATACTCAAGAGAATATTAATTGGTATATGCGTCGTCCGGACCGGATAGAGGAATTTCTATTATATAAGCATAATCCGGCTTATTTAACCTCTGTAAAATTTGATACGAAGAGAATCAACTTTTATTCCAATATCAATAAAGTGGTAAAGGATTCGGACACATTAATTCTGGCTATTCCTTCTCCTTTTTTGAAGCAACATTTACAAAAGCTGAATACCGAATTGAGTGATAAATTCGTTGTATCGGCGATTAAAGGAATTGTTCCGGATGAAAACATGCTGGTCTCTGATTATTTATCCGATTTTTATAAAATCCCCGCCGAAAATTTGACTGTGTTGGGCGGACCTTGTCATGCGGAAGAGGTAGCCTTGGAAAGGCTTTCTTATTTAAGTATTACTTGTGTTAAAGAAGAGCATGCCAAAATAGTGGCAGACATGTTTAAGAATCATTTTGTTAATACATCTATCAGTAAAGATGTGATAGGGGTGGAATATGCTTCTGTATTGAAAAATGTATATGCAATTGCCTCGGGAATTTGTCATGGTTTGAAGTATGGAGATAACTTTCAGGCTATTTTTATTTCAAATGCCATTTTGGAAATGGAACGGTTTATTAATGCCGTAAAACCAATGGAACGAAATATTTCTGATTCCGCTTATTTGGGAGATTTACTGGTTACAGCCTATTCCCGTTTTAGTCGAAATCGTATTTTTGGTACTATGATTGGAAAAGGATATTCTGTAAAAACCGCTCAGCTGGAAATGGAAATGATTGCTGAAGGATATTACGGAACAAAATGCATCAAAGAAATCAATAGTCGATTTAATGTAGAGATGCCTATTTTAGATACTGTTTATTCTATATTATATGATAAGAATTCTCCTATTCCGGAGATCAAAAAATTAACGAATACATTTAAATAAAGTTAATATGGAAAATATTTCTTTAAACATTGATAAAGCATTAAGTTTTGTAAAAAAAGAAAGATTATATGCCCGGGAAGCAGATGCAAAATCTTGCCTGGATGTTTTATACAAGGGAACGGGAAAAGGGAATGATTTTTTGGGTTGGCTTCGTTTACCTGAATTTATAACCGGTGAAGAAGTAACCGATATTCAGGAAACAGCCGAAAAATTGAGAGCAAAGTGTGAGGTAGTTGTTGTAGTGGGTATAGGAGGCAGCTATTTGGGAGCAAAAGCCGTTATTGACGCTTTATCCGGATCATTCGATCATTACAATGCAAATAAAAATTCCAAAAAAACGCTTATTGTTTATGCGGGGCATAACATAGGTGAGGATTATTTATATGAATTGAATGAGTTTCTCGAAGGAAAACAATTTGGAATTGTTAATATTTCCAAGTCTGGAACAACTACTGAACCGGCCATCGCTTTTCGTATTCTGAAAAATAAATTGGAAAATTCACTGGGAAAGTCGGAAGCAAGGGAACGGATCGTAGCTATAACCGATAAATCCCGAGGTGCATTGCGTTCGTTGGCAATGAAAGAAGGATATAAAACTTTTATTATTCCGGATAATGTAGGGGGACGCTTTTCTGTTCTTACTCCGGTAGGATTACTTCCTATTGCCATTGCCGGAATGAATATTAAAGAGTTGATCGCAGGGGCGATCTCTATGGAAAAACAAACTGATTTAACAGTTCCTTTTGCTGAAAATCCGGCATTGATTTATGCTGTTATGCGTAATGAATTATATGAAAGTGGTAAAAAAATAGAAATATTGGCAAATTTCCATCCTAAATTGCATTATATCGGAGAGTGGTGGAAACAACTTTTTGGTGAAAGTGAAGGTAAAGAACATAAGGGAATTTTTAATGCTTCTGTAGATTTTACTACG
>DAIQOU010000277.1:0-6304 GCA_036787725.1 Bacteroidales bacterium | reverse complement strand
GTTACTGAGAATTAAAATTCTAAAGTATGAAAGAAAGAGGGTGAAATCAGATGGTGATTTCACCCTCTCTTATATTCAAGAAGATTCAACATAAAAAAATAAAGCGGTTAGGGACAAGCTATGTATCCGCTTTCTTCTATCAAACTCTTTCCATCTTTGGTTTGCAACAATTCGTAAAGTTTATAAGCCGAAGAACTTTTATCTTGATTGGCACGAATAATCACATAAATCTCGCTTGTGTACGGATATGTCCGACTTCGGATTGTTTTTTTATCAGGATACACATTGTTAACAGCCAATGTTTTTATATCCTTATTTCTTACAATATTTTCTTTATAATATTGTACAGTGTAGCACAAACCGGCCGGTTCTGCCAATACTTCCGTAAAAGCCAACATCATGGAATGCAGTTCCAAGCTTTCAGACCAATCTGATATCTTTTTATCTTTCATAACCAAAGACTCCATTAACTCTTGACTGCCCGAATTAGCATTGCGGATAAAAGGTTTTATGGTACTGTTGTTCCCTCCCAACTCTTTCCAATTGGTTATCTCTCCGGCATATATATTTTGAATCTCTTCTTCTTTTAATGAATAAACCGGATTTTGCGGATTCGCTATGAAAACCAGTGCATCTAATGCTACAGGTGTTTCAATCAGAGTAACACCGGTCCTATCCGCATATTGTTTTTCATCCGGCGACATCTTTCGGGCCGATAGAATTACATCTGCTTCTCCATCAATAAGATTAAGAAAAGATTGATGTGTTTGCGACACTTTGATATGATTTTCCCAAAAACCGTCGGGCATAGCCTCATAATCCGGCGTTACCTGCCATATGAAGTAGGCATGCATTAACTCTTCCCATTTATAATTGATGCCCAATAGTCTGCAAGCTATAATATTCTGTAAAGGAGCAGTAGAAGTGGAACCGTCTACTTTGGGATAATTCTCAAATGTAAAACCTTCATCTTTGAAAGAAGGGAGCGGATCATCATCATTGCATGCGTGCAATGTTACACAACATACAGTTAACAGAAATAATATTTTTTTCATTTCAAATCCTGCCAGCAGTTAACAAAACATCCTATTTCAAGTGAATAAGTAAAAGTAATAAAATCTATTAAAACTTAATGTTAACACCACCCGTAAAACAAATACCTTGTGCCGGATAACCATACCACAGATCATACTTTTGATTCAGCAGATTATTTACCTTTGCAACAAGCGAAAAACTGTTATTTATGGCATATAACCCTTCTATATTCAACTCATTGATGTCTTTTATTTTTGTTTCTTTGTTTAAGCTTTTTCTTCCGGTTCCCAAATGATACATCAAATCAAATCGTAAAGGAAAATCCGGAACTTTAATTCCCAGTACGGCATCTCCCTCAAAAACAGGTTTATTCCAAGCATAATCATAATAAGTCTTATCTTCCTGATCCTTATTTTTATTTCTGATTGATCGCCCGTTATAAACCACTTTTATTCCGCAATCTATCAGATCTCCATATTCGTATTTTAGATTTGCACCCAAACGAAATACTTCTTCGTCACGATATATAGGTTCCGCAAAATTAGCCCCGATAATATTTTCATATTCATAAGACAAACGGCCGGGAAGATAAAAATGCTCCTGCCGAGTATATTTATAACCGGTAAAAATATCCATCCAAAAATTTCCTAACGGTACTTTAAATCCCAATGTTCCATCAAACGGAGAATAAGCATCTTGTACCCTGAAAAGAGGAGATATATACCGATTTTCACGATAAATACTTTTTGCACTGTTATCAGCCACTCCCCCCCCGGCATTCAAGTATAACAAAAAGTTCTCGGAAGGACGATAATGAAGAACGATATCCGGTGCAATATTGGCATTTTTCTCATGATTGAATAACAGATCCAGTAATAAACCCAATTTGGCAGACCAATTGGTACCTTCAAATTTAATATAAGGATTTAATCCCAGATCAGAAAAACTTTCATACCCTTCATACTGAAGATTTGCGTTATCTTTATCCAACGAATAAGTGGAAGACCTGAAATATCCGTTAAATCCGATCAGCATATCGCTTCCCAATCCTTTGCTCAATCCCATATCTAGTTGAAAATAGTTTTCTTTGGGACCTGCAATCGATTTATCCGGCGCATATTTTTTTCCGAAATGAGAATAATTGATCTTAAACAAATAATTCAATTCATCAGGTGACTTGGAAGACAAAAGACCCGCATTGGCATTTATGATTTGATCCACCTGATTCACACCCTTATCAGCGGTCTCAAAATGAGAAGACAAGGAAGGTAAGCTATACCCGTAATAATTATAACCGGAATAAGTATAATCCACATCCGTGAACACCTTCAAGACCGGCCCGGAATTAATATAAGCGATACCGATTTTATTATCGTTTATTTTCATTTTCTGCTTTTCGTCCGACTGCAAATATTTTACCTTACTGTTACTTGAACGATGAGTAGCCCAAATATTCAGTTCATTTGTTTTGTCATTCAATAGTTGATATCCCAATTCCCCCGTAATATCCATAAGCGTACTCAGGCCGGCATTTAGATATCCTTTTTTGGCGGAATATTTCATATCCGTAAAATAAGCATTCGCCAGCAAAGTCGGAATTTGCGGTTTTATCTGGTAAGGAACGGAAAAATTAGAGAATTCAATTTCAGCTTTTGTTGCTTCCGGTTCTTTTAATCCGGGTAACTCATTAATCTTAAAGGCATCGTTTACTGTCGGATTATATTCTCTTTCCAATATCAAGGTTCTATCCACTGTTGTATCAATTTTTTCGGCATGCTGAGCCTGACCGGAAATTCCAACACAAAAAAGAGCAATTATTGATATATATAATGATTTCATCACTGTTATCCTTTTTTAAAACTAATGTTATTAATTTGTTTTTTGCAACTGATCAATCCGCTCCATTTTTTCTGATATTCTGGTATGAATATCATCTTCTTTATTCGCATAATTATGCTGCAAACTCTCCAGATACTGACGTGCTTGTATATATTCTTTTCGACTTATATATACATCCGATAAAACAATAAAACTTCTGGCCAACCAATAAGCATGAGGCGTACCTTTTTTGATATAATCCATTACTTCGGTTTCAGCATTCTTTACTTCTTTATTGTCCAAATAATACTGGGCCAACAAATACTTGGCTTCTGCTCCAAATACGGTCCGAGTATCTTTGGACAACGTCTTCAAATCGGCCAATGCTTTTTCTCTCTCTTTCAGATTCAGGTAAGCTTTAGCTCTGTAATAAAGAGCTTCCGTTGATTTTTCGGGTTCAATTTTAGACTCCTTCAGCAACGAATTGGCCGCATTAATAATTTCCATGTGTCTATTCAAGCGGGCTCCGGAACGCATGGCACCCAGTAATGCATTATCTTTGTTTTCTTTGCTGCGAGCTACAGTTTCCAATCGTCGGTAAAGACGAAATGCATTCTCATAATCACCCGATTTAAATTCCATATCAGACAAATGCACCAATGTTTCCTCCGTGAACTTACTATCTCCGGCTTGTAAAACTTCATTAAATTCGGCTTCTGCCAACTCATACTGATTCTTATTGTAATAAATATTACCCAAATAATAATGAGCGTTTACTTTAAATGCTCCATTCGGAAACGATTGAAGGTATTTTTTAAGAGCATCTTGGGCCTGATTTACTTCATTCCGAATAAAAAATCGTTCAGCTGCAATATAAGTTAAAGAATCTTGTTCGGAAATATCAAACTTGGAAGCTCCTCCCAACGAATTAACATATTGAGCGTATCCTGCCACATCATTCAGTTCCACATAAACCGACTTAAGGTCTTGTACGGCCATTTTGGCTTCTTCACTTCCCGGATATTTATCGATTACCCGTTTATAAGCAGTTGCCGCCTTTTGAGGTTCATTTATATTAAAATAAAGCAATCCGATCTGAATGCCCGCTTTCCGGGCATAAGCATTTTCGGGATACTTGGTCAATAAACCTTCGTAGGTTTTGATTGCTTCCGCCGAATTATCCATCATTACATACGAACGTCCTTTTTCATACAATGCATCCGGAACATAACGGGAATCGGGAAACAACTTTATTAAACGATCCATTTGAGCAATCTTTCCTCTGTAATCCTTTTGAAGTCCCATTACAAATCCTTGCTGATAAATGGTGTAGTCAGACATTTGCGGTTGAAGACTTGCCGAACGGGCATAAGCATTTTCGGCATCCGCAAAACGACGATCGTAAAAATAACAATCTCCCAACCGGGCATAAGCATCGGCCAACGTTACTTTAGATTGATCTGTTTCTTTACTTACATAGATAGAAAAATCAGCTCGCGCCTTATTATATTGTTGTTGTTTGAAATAACAATAGCCTAATCCGTAATAAGAACTCGGAATTAAATCCCCGGCCCGTGAAGAATTTTGAAGAAAATGAGTATAATCACGGATAGCCAAATCATATCTTCCCAAACGATAATAAGATTCCCCTCTCCAATAAACGGCTCTTTCTTTTGATTCAGGCGCATGATTGCCTGCATCCATCGCCTTTGTGAAAAAATCAACTGCTTCTTCAAACTCGGTATTCGTAAAACGAACGGTTCCGAGATAATAATATATTTGTTGTTTAGCCTCCAGAATCTTATGTCCCGGGTTATGAATCTTATTGATTGATTCCAACGCCGTTTCATAATTTTTTGTCGTTAAATAAACCTCTACTAAACAATCGCTTATTTTATCCAAGTAACGGGAATCGGGATAATCGTTCAAAAAATTCTCCAATACCGTTACCGATTCTCCAAAAGCAGACGATGACGTCTTATGCAAAAGCAACGCATAATTATACATGGCCACTTCCGTCACTTCCGGATCAAATGAAGAACGGGAAGCAGATTCAAAAGCCATCAGTGCAGCCGCTTCATCTCCCAACTCCAAATAAGATTGTCCCAAGTGCAAATAAGCATTTTGAGTGATACCGTCATTCCCCTCAACACACTTATTCAAATAAGTAACGGCTTCCCGGTAATTTCTCAAATTATAATAAGATATTCCCAACAAATACAGATCATTTTTGGAAGGAGAAGGCGCTTCCTCCATATATAGATTCAAATACTTGACTGCGTTTTCATAATCTCCTTCAAAATAGTAAGAACTTCCGATCAAACGATATAATTCATCATTGTTGGGATGATTGGGATGCTCGGCCAACAATTCTTTTCCTTCCCGAATTGTTTGGGCATACCGTTTTTGCATAAAATTTATCTGAGTAATATAAAATCCGACTTCCAACCCGTAGCTCGGATGATCTCTCAACAAATTCAAATAGATCAATGATTGATCATACACTCCGTCGGCATAAAGCAAAAATGCATAATAATAGGTAGCCGCTTCCCGGTATTTACCCGGTTCGTCTTTCAATAAGCCGAACAAACGGTAAGCTTCCTCTGTATTTTTAGTTCGTAAACTCGAAAAAGCCATACGATAGGCATAATCCTCCTGATCCTGTATGGAAAGATTATCGATGTTGGCTTTGCTTAACCAAAAAACAGCCACATTATAATCGGCAGCGGCAAAATGCCTCGACCCGATCATAAAACAAATGTCATCAATATGCCTGGTTTCCGGATAGGTATCCCAAAAATGCTTCAGACCCAACGTTATGTCTTTTCCCTGACGGAAAGAAGAAGACAACATTAAGAATTCCGCCTCCTGAATCAAATCCGGATTACGGGCTATTTTCTTATACTCACCCAGTGTATTAATACATCCCGCATAATTTTTATCGTCATACATTGATTTACCTTCAAAAAACAGGCGATCTTCCGAAATAAACGAAAAGGATCGTTGTGCCTGTAAAAACTGAATGCAAACAACAAATGAAAGAAAGAGTGTTATTTTTCTCATAGGGTTAATAAAAAAGAATTTTCACAAAAATAGTACTTTCAAATCTAATTTACGGTAATTGTTAATTTTTAACAGAAAGATCTCGGAACAGAACCACCGCTTTCTTTACGGAACTCAAGCCGAATAATTCAGGATCCAATTCTTCCTTTTTCAGAAAGAACAATTCAGCCACATCATCGGAAGCTTCCGTCATGGAAAAACTTTCCACCACACAAGAAAAGAACATATCGACGGTATGTACTTCAAATCCGGAATAAGGATAAAGGTTGGGAAGAGAAAACAGATAGACGGGATCTTCAATTTTCAGAGCGGTTTCTTCTTCCACTTCCCTTATTACCGCCTCTTCCGCAGTTTCGTACATATCAATAAAACCGCCGGGCAAATCAAA
>DAIQOU010000276.1:0-6314 GCA_036787725.1 Bacteroidales bacterium | reverse complement strand
TGATTGGATGACATGGAAAGACGCAGTCGGGTTCTTTTATTGGATACGGCGGGGAAAGTAACCACTCCTGTATAGAGTCCCCGACCGTGAATCATTTTGCTTATTTCCCTTAAGCGTCGATCGTTTCCTACGATAACAGGTATTACTTGCGATTCCGTTTTGCCTGTATCCAGTCCGGCTTCTTTCAGTTTTGTTTGCATATATCGGGTATTATCCCACAGCTTTGCTAAATTGGATTTGTC
Source organism: Bacteroidales bacterium (assembly GCA_036787725.1). Lineage (GTDB taxonomy): Bacteria > Bacteroidota > Bacteroidia > Bacteroidales > Azobacteroidaceae > DAIQOU01. The sequence continues at coordinate 6,072 of DAIQOU010000276.1, read as the reverse complement.
CTTCTTGTAAAGTTCCATCACCTTGAGGATGCCGGCAGCGGTATGCGGGGCCATGGCACAGGAGAATACATAGGAACGGGCATACATACGCAGATAAGCCATCAGTTTGGCATCGCCGGCAACAAATCCTCCAATGGCTCCGAATGCTTTACTGAAAGTGCCGATCGTGAGGTCTATTTCATCTTCCAACCCGAAATGTTCAGCCGTTCCCCGACCGTTTTTACCGAAAATCAGTGTCGAGTGAGCTTCATCCAGCAAGATCTTTACACCGTATTTTTTGCATACAGCCACGATCTCCGGCAGATTTGCCAAATCACCGTCCATACTGTAAACTCCTTCAATGCAGACAATAACGCGTTTTGTCTTCAACCCTTTTAGCACTTTTTCAAGATGTTCGGCATTATTGTGACCGAATACTTTGATAGTTGCTCCGGCTAATTTGGCACCGTCATAAATTGATGCATGCGACAAAATATCGAGTACGGCGACATCTCCCGGTTTGAGCAGGCAGGAGAGTACCCCCAGGTTCGTGCCGTAGCCTGTGGGAAAAAGTATGGCATCTTCTTTCTGTTTAAATTGGGCAATGGTCGCCTCCAATTGTTTTGAGAGGTCATAATAACCGCTCAGCAGGGGAGCGGAAACGGCGCCCGTTCCGTATTTGGTTAATGCTTTTTGTACTTCGGATATTACTTCCGGATGGTAAGAGTAACCTAAGTAGTTGTAAGAGCAGAAGTTCAAAAAACGACGTTCTCTATTTGCATAACCGTCATATACATCAAATTGGGAGATGGGAGCCGACGATACCGGATTACCGTAAACCATATATCCTTTTTGAGTTGCATCCTCTAAATAGGCTGCAAAATAATCGGCCACTTCAAATAAGTCTTCCCCTTTGTATTCAAAGAAATCTGCTTGCGTGTAATCATCGCAATTGATGGTATGTATATTACAGTTCTTATCTGAAATCATTTTATTTTTAATTAGATAATAGTTTTATTCTCCGGAAGGAAGATCAACGAATGCCGAACGAAATAATGCGTGATAATCGGAATAAACAGGATCGCAAGCTTCAAACAGTCGGGTGGGTGTAAACCCGGAAAGATTTTTTACTTCTTTTATTAAGTGTGATTTGTCGCAATAACCGCATTCATAAGCCAGTTGCGTCAGTGATTTGTTTGTGCGTAATTGCAAGAAGCGGTGGAAACGTTGAAATCGCACGATTTGTATAAATTTCTTGGGATTTATTCCGATATTTTCCCTGAAAATACGTTTGAATTGCTTGTATCCGAGACATGCTGTCTCGGCTAATCGGTTGACATCGGCTTCTCCTTTTTCAATGGAATTTATTACTGCCCGAAGTCGTTTATTATTGTATTGGTTGAAATCGCGGATACGTCGACAGAGAAACTGTTCGATAAGTCCGACACATGTCAAATTATCGGCGATGTCATTCAGTTGCCGACCCAGTTCTTCCCACCCCGGATCATGTAATGAATCAATAGAAATATAGGTGTTATCCGGTTCGTTGAGCGGCATGTTGAAAAATGCGCCGGTACTTGCGGGTTGAAAAACAATACAAATAAAATCAATATTTCCCGAGAAAATAAGATTGGTGTGATTTGTGGTTATTCCATAAAGATGAGCCGCGGGCAAATAGTCATTTTGGAGTGATGAATAGCTCCCGGGTCTTCGATAAAAGCCGAGCGTCGGGTAACCGAACGGAACCAGACGTTGACAACCCCTTACGACATTCTCCATCGTTACAAACCAGTATTGCTTTACATACGGGGCAAGCAACCCGGAAGGCCGTATGACTTGAAATTTATCCATACTTTATGCAAAAGTAATGAAATTGCCCGTTGTTGTCGGTGTAAAAAGGGGACATTCTTGTTTGTTTAATCCTTTCCGAGGGTAAATAGAACCCCCTTTTATTTATGAAGAGAGAAAAAGCCTGCTTTACTATTGTATTTGTGTGATCCTTAAAGCGAATGGCTATAAACAAATTAAATATAGGGTTGCTTTGATAGTGAGCCGTATGGGAATTGTAATAAAGCATTATCTTTGTGTGACCGGTTACTACTTAAAATTTATAAATGTCGATAAAGTACAGTGAAAGATATTTAATAACAAAATTATTCATCCTGATTGTCTCTTTTGTTATTCCTGTTCATTCTCAGAATATTACCTTGAGACCCATTCCTTCGTTAGACAAATTGCCCGTGAATGCCATTCACCGGATATTTCAGGATAGTGACGGGTATATGTGGTATGGAACTTTTAACGGGCTTTGCCGGTACGACGGTTATAACATCAAGGTATTCCGTTCGGACTTATTTCATCCGGGTTTATTGTCTGATAATTACATTACATACATTGTTGAAGATCATGAAAAGAAAATATGGTTCGGTACGATGAAAGGGGCTTATATATTAGACAAAGAAACATATCGGATTACTCCGGTGGATATGCCCGGTTTTTCCGGCAGGAATGTATTTACGATTCATGTAACCCGAGACGGAACGATTTGGATCAGTGTGCATGGTGCATTATTGAGATTCAGATCGGACGGTTCGTTGATCAAAGAATATAAAATAGAATACAACTTGTCTCCGGAATTTGTGTATATCATATACGAAGACAAAAAAGGGGATTTGTTAATATCGATCACCCAAGGGGGGATGTATAAGTTAGACAAAGCAACCGACACATTTGAAGCTTATTTTCATCATCCGGATTATATGGATATCGAACGGATTATTTGGGACGAAACATGTCAAGTTTACTGGCTGGGCACTTGGGGAAAAGGCATCGTTCGTTTTGATCCGCAAAGCGAATCCGAAGAGGAACGCTATGTACCCCAATCTCTTCCGGTTGATATATTGGGCACGCCGGTAGGAAATCTTTTCCATATGGTACAAGACGATGTATTTCGTTATCTTTGGGTTACAACCCAACGGGACTTGTTCGCTTTTCGTATTACACCCGATAAGATGCTTGAACAAATCAATACCTCTTCTTTTCTCCCTCCCGGAAATAAAATGCTTTATGAGATATATAAAGACAGAGAGGGTAAGTTGTGGGTATCGGCTTTCGATGTGGAAAGTTTTATTGTCGATATCCGTGATTATAGTGTAAAGGAATATTCTTTGCCGGGGTTAAGAAACCGTATAAAAGCAAATCCGGCGGTTACATCTTTATGTATAGATACGGACGGGAAATTCTGGTTTTCTCAGGAACGGTACGGACTGTGTGTGTATGATCCGGAAACGGACCGGATCACTCATTATTGGGAATGTAAAGAAACCTCCCAACTGCCTTTTTGGGAAGTTCCTAAGCTCATCGGCTCTCGCAAACCCGGCAGAATATGGGCTATGCCGCATGGATCAACCGTATTCGGATTGATGCAACACGATATGGAAATGAAAGAAGAGGTTCGGATTAATATGGGTGATGTTACCGCTGATCCGGGTTTGAGCACTGCCTTGTTCGAAGATGACAATAATAACTTATGGATCGGTACTGCTTCCGGTTTGTTTGTGTATGATACAAAAAGTTCGTCTCTCCATGTTGCCCTCGAAAAAGGCGGATATATTGCCGGCATAACTCAAACAGCCGACGGAAACGTATGGGCAGCCATAAAGAATAAAGGACTTTGCAGAATCGATCCGGATGGAAATACCAACGTCTATCCTTTTAATAAGGATTTTGCCGGTATAGATGCTACCAGTGACGGAAAATTATGGACCGGTACTGCTGAAGGAGAAGTGCTTATGTTTGATCCGGGACAGGAAGAGTGGGAAGATTACAGCTTTATCAGCGGTATGAAAGGAGATATCATCAACAACATCACCATAGATACTTATAATCATGTATGGATTACCACCGGCCGGATGATAAAAGAGTTTAATCCTCGTAATAATGCTTATCGGATTTACAATACCCGTGACCGGAATTTTTTACTTACTCGCTTATTATCCCAAGCGATTTATTATGATAAGAAAGGTGATCTTTATTTTGGAGGGATTTCGGGTATTGTTTCCATTCCCCCTTCTCAACAGTTGGAAAGCATTCCGGAACAAGTTACCGCTCATATTACAGATATTAAAATTATGGGGCGCAGCATTTGGGAAGATGAACATGCCGAGAATCCCATTCACGATATCATTCGCATTCCTCCCGATGCTCAGAACCTGGATATAGAATTTTCTTCTCTTGATTTTCATAATCCGGATCAGATACGGTATGCTTACCGGATGATCGGGATAGATAATGATTGGATATACTTGGATGAAGGAAAAAATGCTGCTTTTTATAACAAATTAAGCAAGGGGAAGTATACCTTCCGGGTAAAAGCTACCGATAAAAACGGACTATGGAGTGATAAAGTGACCGAAATAACCATTCGGCGTCTCCCTGCCGTTTATGAAACGTGGTGGGCCTGTTTGCTGTATTTTGTTTTGGCAGCGGGAGTGGTATGGATTATCCTTTATTTATACCTTCAACGGGAGAAACAGGAAAACCATAAGAAACTTATAGAGAAAGTAACACAAATGAAATTACGTTATTTTACGAGCATTTCTCATGAGTTATTGACTCCGCTTACTATTTTATCCTGTTTGGCGGATGAAATGGAATCTCCTGTTGAAACCGACAAGAAACGCGTCAGCCTGATGCAGTCAAATATAAAAAGATTGAAAAGACTGTTGCAACAGGTGCTTGATTTCAGGAAGATAGAGAGTAAAAACATGCAGTTGTATGTGAGCTATGGCGATATAACGGCTTTTATAAGGAACATCTGTGAGGATAGTTTTGCCTTATTAATGAAGAAAAAGAACATAACATTTTCTGTTATATCCGACCCGGAAAAAATTTCCGGATATTTTGATCACGATAAGTTGGACAAGATTTTGTTCAATCTCCTTTCAAATGCTTTTAAGTATACACCGGATGGAAAGACGGTCATAGTGGAAATCCGGAAGAACATTTCTTTCGGACATGCATACCTGAGGGTAAAAGTGAAAGACGAAGGAAAAGGAATTGCTCCTGACGAATCGGAAAGAATATTCAGCCGTTTTTATACTCACAAATTAAATGATGCCGCCTCTTCGAATGGAATAGGGTTGTCCTTGTCGAAAGAGCTGACGGAACTGCATCATGGAAAAATTGAAGTGAAAAGCCAACCGGGAATGGGTTCGGAGTTCACGGTTGAAATTCCCATTGACCGGGAAAGCTATACTCCGGAAGAGTTGAGAGATATTTTATCGGAGGAAGAGTATCTCCCCGGCATCCGTATTAACGAGGAAGTTGCTGATGTTTCCGGTGATCCGGCAACACAAACCGGCTATACATTAATGTTGGTGGAAGATGATCCGGAATTGCTTTTATTAATGGAAAGTATATTTGCAAAAACGTATCGGGTGGTAAAAGCCGAAAACGGAAAAGAAGCGCTCGACCGTATCCGCTCTTATCCGCCGGATATAGTAATCAGTGATATAATGATGCCCGAACCGGACGGATTGGAACTTTGCAGACAGATTAAAAAGAATAAGGATACCGCTCATATTGTTGTAATATTGCTTACGGCCAAAACAACAACTGAAGATCAAATCGATTCTTATGAAGTAGGAGCAGATGATTATATCCCCAAACCGTTTGAACCGAGGGTGTTGAGGGTGAGGGTGCAAACACTGCTGGAGAAGCAGAAAAGGAGCCGTGCCGAATTTAAGAATAATTTCAAATCCGACCTGATCTCCCCTACGGAATTTACCTCGTTGGATCAACAATTGATTGTAAAAGCAGTCAAAGTGATTGAAGAGAATCTTTCGGATACGACGTTGGATGTGGCCGGCTTGGCGGATAAACTGAATATGTCACGCTCGACCTTCTCCCGAAAGATAAAAACGATTACCGGACAAACTCCGTTAGACTTCATAAAACAGATTAAGATGCAACATGCCCGACAAATGCTCGAGAACAAAACCTCTACCGTGGCTGAAGTGATTGTCGCTTTGGGATATAATGATCATAAAGATTTTACATCTTCTTTTAAAAAAGCTTTTGGAATAACTCCCG
>DAIQOU010000776.1:0-1816 GCA_036787725.1 Bacteroidales bacterium | reverse complement strand
AAAAAAGGAGAATAAAAGAGATTTTATGCTGTAAAATAAGTATATTTGACATATTACTTTCGATTCTTGAAAAATTCCTTTCTCAGCCGGAAGTACATGCTGTTTGATTGGCATGTACGTCTCATTTCAACCGGATGTACTTCCTACTCCGGTAGCATGTACTTGCTGTTCCTAAATTACTGCACCGGGAATATTAAATTTATGCGATAGAATTCTTAAGTTGGTACGGTAGGCGGGCTAACGGAAGGTGCTTGATCGGTTGAATTTTTTCGGTACAGAACAGTTTCTTTTGTTTTGATGAATCGGATCCCCTTAAAGAGAGACATTTCATTTTAACCTTGAACGCCGATCGGATTCATATCTTGAATCAATTATCTTTCATAACAATTATTCTGATAATTAAAAAAGCAAAGCTTTATACAATATCATGTTATTTTATTAAGTTTGTGCCTTAAATTTCAAAAATAAAAATGGTGGAACGTAAATTAAATACAGAAACGCTTTGCGTGCAAGCCGGCTGGGCGCCTAAAAAGGGAGAACCCCGTGTCTTGCCTGTTTATCAGAGTACAACATTCAAGTATGATACAAGTGAGCAAATGGCCAAGCTTTTTGATTTGGAAGATTCCGGATATTTTTATACTCGCTTGCAAAATCCTACCAATGATACAGTGGCAACTAAGATTACTGCATTGGAGGGAGGTGTTGCCGGAATGCTTACTTCTTCCGGACAAGCAGCCACATTTTATGCTATTTTTAATATTTGCAGTGCAGGAGATCATTTTGTAAGCGCTTCTGCTATTTACGGCGGAACTTTTAATTTATTTGCCGTAACATTAAAAAAATTGGGTATTGAAGTCACTTTTATAGATCAAGATGCTTCGGAAGAAGAGATTTCCGGTGCTTTTCGTTCCAATACAAAAGCTCTTTTTGCAGAATCGGTATCCAATCCGGGAATGAATGTATTGGATATTGAGAAGTTTGTTCGGGTAGCTCATCAGCAAGGAGTTCCTCTCATTGTAGATAATACTTTTCCTACTCCGGTAAATTTCCGTCCGTTTGAGTGGGGTGCCGATATTATTATCCATTCCACAACAAAATATATGGATGGACACGCCGTTGCCTTGGGTGGGGTAGTGGTGGATAGTGGAAATTTTGATTGGGAAGCTTATCCCGATAAGTTTCCCGGATTGACCCGGCCCGATGAATCTTATCATGGATTGACCTATACGAAAGCTTTTGGAAAAGGTGCCTATATTACAAAGGCGGTGGTTCAATTGATGAGAGATTTAGGATCGGCTCAAGCTCCACAGAATGCTTTTCTTTTAAATTTAGGGTTGGAAACGTTACATTTAAGGGTACCTCGTCATTGTGAGAATGCATTACGAGTAGCCGAGTTTTTAGAACAACATCCGAGTATTGCTTGGGTGCATTATCCGGGATTAAAGAGCAATAAATATTATGAGTTGGCACAAAAATACATGCCGAAGGGAACTTGTGGAGTACTTACTTTCGGATTGAAAGGAGGACGAAATGCTTCGGTCGGATTTATGGACCGTTTAAAAATGATTGCTATTGTTACGCATGTAGCAGACGCTCGTTCGTGTGTATTGCATCCGGCCAGTCATACACATCGTCAGTTGAGTGATGAACAATTGATTGCGGCCGGAGTAGCTCCGGACTTGATTCGATTGTCGGTAGGAATTGAAAATATAGATGATATTCTCTTTGATATTGAAAATGCTTTACAATGAATCCCATAATGTTGTAAAAATAAAAAAAACCGTGTTAGCAACAAGATTGTTGATAACACGGTGTG
>DAIQOU010000275.1:0-6337 GCA_036787725.1 Bacteroidales bacterium | reverse complement strand
CGTCATGAGAACACAAGGGAATTTTTTATACAAAAGAAGAATCGGAAACGGGGCAAACGTTTTCCGATTCTGTAAAACTTAATTAAGGGTATAATTACTTTTTATACCGCAGTAATAATTTTTTAACACATACAAATATATGAAAAAAAACACTGCACAATGGCATGAAAAATGGTCATTTATTAGATGTTTATACTCCAAAACGGGAATTATTTTATTTTTCTTGTTTGCTGTATGTTCATCGGTTGTATATGCTCAGGCTCCAACCATAGAGATCAGAGGCAAAGTAACGGATAATACGGGAGAAATGATAATCGGAGCAAGCGTTGCCGAGAAGGGAACTGCCAATGGAACGATTACCGATATGGATGGAAATTTTAAATTGAATGTTAGGCAAGGAGCCACATTGGAGATTACTTATTTAGGGTATTTACCGGCTTCCTTGAGAGTGGAGCAATCCGGAGATGTAACTGTCTCTCTAAAAGAAGATATTCAGTTATTGGATGAAGTGGTGGTGATCGGATATGGTACGCAACGCCGGAAAGACATTACCGGTGCATTATCCTCTATTCCGGTCTCCAAACTGGAAGGTGTTTCTGTAAAGTCTGTTGATCAGATGTTGCAAGGACGTGCGGCAGGAGTTTACATGGTACAAAATTCGGGAATGCCGGGTGCCGGCTCAACAGTCAGAATCCGGGGTGGTAATTCGATCTCGGGAGGAAACGAACCTCTGTATGTTATTGACGGGGTGCCCATTTATCCCGGTCAAACTTCCGGACAAACGAATCTCAACGGATTAAACTCCATTGCGATTACAGATATAGAATCGATTGAAGTTTTAAAAGATGCGTCTTCTACAGCCATCTATGGGGCGCGTGGTGCTAACGGGGTAGTAATGATTACTACAAAACGAGGTAAAACGGGAAGAACAACCGTTTCTTTCGACGGCTATTACGGAGTTCAATCGGCGATCAAAAAATATGATTTACTCAATGCACCGGAATTTGAGAAATTGGCAAATGAAGCCAATATAAATTCCGGAGGCAGTGCGGTTTTTGATGAAAATGTTATTCCGCAAACAACCGACTGGCAAAAATTGGTTATGAAGGATAACAGTCCCATGCAAAATTATCAGATTTCCGTTTCGGGAGGAGATGAAAAAACAAATTTCATCACTTCTTTGAATTATTATAAACAGGAAGGAATTGTGAAAGCTACCGATATGGATAAATTGACTTTCCGGGTTAATCTGGACCGAAAAATCTCGGACCGGATAAAGTTCGGTACCAGTTTGTCTATCGCTCAAGTAAATTCCAATCGGGCCGGAGTAAATGCCTTGGAAGGAATGATGATTGCTCCTCCCAATGTTTCCGTCTATGATGAAAATGGAAATTATTCAAAGCAAAACAGATTGGGAGAGATTTTTACCAATCCGGTAGCGGTAATAAATGATATGGTAAACAAGAATAAACAATTTCGGACATTGGGAAATTTGTATGTAGATTGGGAAATCGTGAAAAATCTGTTATTCCGTTCTACTTTTGGAGTTGATGTACTTTATTCGGACTTAAAAACATATACTCCGCAAACCATTAATGCGGGAGAAATAGTCGGAGGAGACGGAACAGCAAGTTCCGACAACACATATATGTGGTTGAACGAAAATACGCTTACTTATAATTGGAAAAAAGATGTGCATGCCGTATCGGTGATGGGAGGTTTTACTCAACAAGCTTCTCGTTGGAATACGGTAGGGGCCGGAGCACAAGGATTTTTGAACGACAACCTGCAAATGAACGATTTAGGGTCGGGAACAACTCCTAAAGTTCCGAGTACGGGAGTTTCCGAATGGGCGCTTATGTCGTTTTTGGGAAGAGTGAATTACAATTATAATGAGAAATATTTGTTAACGGCTTCCCTTCGGGCAGACGGTTCTTCTCGATTCGGTAAAAATAACCGTTGGGGTTATTTCCCTTCTGCCGCCTTGGCATGGAGAGCCGGAGAAGAAGAATTTATTAAATCATTGAATTTGTTCAGTAACTTGAAAGTGAGGTTAAGCCACGGATGGACCGGTAATCAAGACGGAATCGGAACTTATCCCGCACTTGCTTTATTGGGAAAGATGCCTTATGTATTCGGCGATTCCAAACTGATGGGATATGGTCCGAGCCAAATTGCGAACCCGGATTTGAAGTGGGAAAGCACCCGACAAACTGATATCGGTATTGATTTGGGATTTTTCGACAGCCGATTGAATATAAATATCGATGCTTATTATAAGAAGACATCCAATTTATTGCTGGATGTAAAATTGCCTGCCACCTCCGGTTTCGAAAAAGGATTGATGAATGTGGGATCGGTAGAAAACAAAGGATTGGAATTTAACGTAAATGCAAGGCCGGTTGAAGGTGCTTTTACGTGGGATATCGATTTCAATATAGCTTTTAACCGTAATAAAGTATTGGATTTGGGTGGTGAAGACCAAATTGTTCCTGCCGGAGGAGAGAACCGATTCGGAATGAATTTGTCCCGTTTATTGAAAGTGGGAGAACCTATGGGTATCTTCTACGGATTTGTAGGAGACGGTACATTCAGTACCACAGATGATATTCCTAATTCTGCCCAACCGAAGGCAAAACCCGGAGACCTGAAATTTAAGGATATCAGCGGTCCCGACGGAGTTCCCGATAATGTTATTAATGACTATGACAGAAAAATTATCGGCTCTTCCCAACCGGATTTCTATGGAGGAATTTCGAATAATTTTTCTTATAAAAACTTCGATTTAAGTGTTTTCATCGTAGGTTCTTTCGGAAACGATATCTACAATGCCAATAAAGCCCGGATGGAAGGAATGCAAGGTTCGTGGAACCAATTTAATTCCACCCTCAATCGTTGGACCGAATCCAATCAAAATACAAACTTGCCGAGAGCATTGGCTGCAAAAGAAACCAGCCGGTCTTGGGATCATTTGGTGGAAGACGGTTCTTATTTGAGAATTCAAAATATACAACTCGGCTATCGCTTTACACCTAAAATGTTGAAAAGCTTAAAGGTGGTACAATCGGCTAAAGTATATGTCTCGTTACAAAACTTCTTTACATTCACCAATTACAGCGGGTTGGATCCGGAAGTGAGTAAATACGGGCAAGACAATGTCGGTATGGGATATGATTATGGCGGATACCCCACTCCCAAAACAGTAATGATGGGTGTAAATCTGAATTTCTAATTTGATAATTTATTGTATTATGAAAAATATAAGTTGGTTAATTATTATATTTTCGTTAATCTTCACTTCTTGTGTCGATTTAGATCTGGTACCCGACGGTTCCATGGCTCCGGAAAATTTTTATTTGAACGAAAAGGATGCCGATGCTGCTGTGATTGCTTCTTATTCCGGCCTAACCAGTCACTATATTTACAATCAATATTCTGAGGTATTGAATTCTCAGGGTACGGATGATGCGGAATGGGGAAACGGAAGAAATACCAGTAATGCCGATAAGAATGACTTGGATAAGTTTACTTATTCGCCCGAAACCAAATTGGTATATGAGTTTTGGAGAACGCAATACACGGTGATTAATCGTTGCAATGCAGCTATAGAAAATATTCAAGCTATGTCGGCAGACAAAATCAGTGAAGACAAACGGAATCAATTTGTGGGAGAAGCTATGTTTGTCAGGGCTTTATTGTATTTTAATTTGGTTCGGGCTTACGGAGATGTACCTTTGGTATTGAAAGAAACCAAGTCTATGAAGAACTTGGAAGTTCCGCGAGATCCGGCAGCCGAGGTTTATAAACAAATCATTCAAGATCTGGAATTTGCGGAGACTCATTTGCCGGTGAAAAGTAAACAAACCAAGACGTCCGAAGGACGGGCTACGAAAGGAGCTGCTACAGCTTTGTTGGCTAAAGTTTATTTAACGAATAAGGAGTATCAGAAGGTAGTCGATAAAACCGGCGAACTGATCGCTTCCGGAGAATACAGTTTGTGTGAAAATTATGCCGATAATTTTGATTTGGATAAAGAGAATGGAAAAGAATCTGTTTTTGAAATTCAGTACAAAGCAGGTACCGGCAATCCGGGCAGTTCGTATAACGGATATTTCCGTCCTCCTTTTGTTCGTATTAACGGTTGGACCGGTTACGGAGACAACCCGGTAACAGAGAATCATTACAACGCTTATAAAGAAGGAGATTTACGGAGAGATGTAAATGTCAGACTTTATACACGGGAAGAATATCCCAACATGTCGACTTCGATCAAATTTCCGTATTATTGTAATAAATACCTGGACTTTACGACTGAGGCCAACGTAGAAAACAGCGGAAACAATTATCCTATTTTACGTTATTCCGATGTGTTGCTGATGCGTGCCGAAGCATTGGGAATGCAAAATCCTTCCGATGCGGAAGCTTATCAATATATTAATCAGGTAAGAAGACGCGCCTTCGGACTTCCGATTCATGCTTCTTCGGAAGAAGATTTGCAGCCGGCAGGGTCCAAAGATGCTTTTTTAAATCACGTATTATATGAAAGACGGTTGGAATTTGCATTTGAAGGACAGCGACGTTTTGATTTGTTGCGTACCGGTAAGTTGAAAGAAGCCATGCAGGCTCAAAACCCTGATATTGCAGCTAATATTCAGGATAAGCACATGCTGCTTCCCGTTCCTCAATTGGAGATGGATTCCAATTCAAAATTGGTTCAAACGCAAGGATGGTAATAATTATAAGGATCATTTCATACATGTAAGAAGATGCCGGGAAAATAAAGCGGGTTTCCCCGGCATCTTTGTTTTAAATTCGTTCCGGGCACGACGAATCTCTAAATAAGCATCAGGTCTCGGTTCGACATGTTGATTCCCCTTACCGATTACGGGATTCCGAGTAAAATAATAATCGGTTTCTTCCGGATTGATTTTCCGAATCGGCAGAGACCGACGATTGGGTTGCAGGGAAGATCTTGTTTTAGATGTACATCTAACGCTGCTCCGGATGTACATCTAAGACTGCTCCGGATGTACATCTAAAACATTTTTCTTGCGGCAAAAAGAATCTGCGATTTGCAGCAGCTAAAGAATGCACAACGATTGCTTTTTTTACTTATTCCGCCCGAAAACTTCATAGACAATCAATGGAGGTGATCTTATTGCTTAATTGGAGATAATGGTACCGGAAAAAGTAATTTTTTACCTTTGGAAAGCTTCTTCGAAGGGAAAATGAGTTTCTGTGTATGTAATGAACAATACTGAATAGGGATTTTTTCGAAATGTGTATGAAAAAAGAATGGAAGAAATTTTATTTGTCTCGATTTCAAGAAGGAAGATATTCGGTTGGTAATGGTTTAATCTTTTTTGATTCAACAAAAAAGGTTGTTCCGAAATGAACAACCTTATGGTATTATGATGCAATAAACTTGTTGGAAATGCTGTTGGCAATAGACTCAAATTCGGAACTTTCCAATTTAAGTTTCTGTTGACCAAAATACATATCGGATTCTTTATTAATCGGAATCAAATGAATGTGAGCATGCGGCACTTCCATCCCGATTACGGAAACCCCCACTCGTTGACAAGGAATGGCTGATTGAATGGCCTGAGCCACTTGTTTTGAAAATAACATCATCCGGCAGAGCACATCGTCCTTTAAATCGAATAAATAATCTACTTCTATTTTAGGAACTACCAATACATGGCCTTTCACCAGCGGATTGATATCTAAAAATGCAAAAAAGAGATCGTTTTCTGCTACTTTGTAAGATGGAATTTCTCCTGCGATGATTTTACTGAAAATAGTTGCCATAATAATTAAATCGATATGTCTATAATTTCGAATGACATCATTCCGGAAGGCACTTTAATCTCCACGACATCCCCAACTTTCTTGCCCAAAAGTCCTTTTGCAACAGGTGTATTGATTGATATTTTGCCTTCTTTCAGATTGGCTTCGCTTTCCGCCACCAAGGTATACACCATGGTTTGGTTATTTTTAATATTCCGGATTTTTACCTTATTCAATATCTGTACATTATCGGTAGTAATTCGGCTCTCGTCAATCAGACGGGCACCGGCAATTACATTTTTCATTTGAGCTATCTTGGCTTCCAAGATGCCTTGCGCTTCTTTTGCCGCATCGTATTCCGCATTTTCGGAAAGATCTCCCTTGTCTCTGGCTTCTGCAATTTGTTTGGAAATTTCCGGACGTTTTACGTTCTCCAGATAATTAACCTCCTCAAGCAGTTTTTTGTAACCCTCTTCGGTCAAATACGTTACTGTCATATCTTTTTCCTCCTTTTTGTTAAAAACATTTGAATGTAAAATAAAAAGAA
>DAIQOU010000274.1:2075-6346 GCA_036787725.1 Bacteroidales bacterium | reverse complement strand
GCCGTTGCTTTTGATATATGTATTGGACGGTTCCGGTCGTTCGCTCACAGTAAGAGAACCTTGCCTCATTTCGGCTGCCAAAACATTCATTTGCTCAAAATTGTCCGGATCGGCACCCTCCATTTTCATAGCCTGAAAGTAAAGATTACCGTTATTGGAGATGTAGAGGATATGGTTAAAACGCATAGGAGGCATGGCAGACATCAACACATCGCGAGGATCCGCGATCTGTTCATAGAAATCCACAACCACTTTAACATCCTTAGTGCAGTCGCTATCGGGTAGCCACGCTCCATTGTAGTATACATACCGTCTGTCATGTTCGAAGCGATGCTCGGTCGGCGTTATTACTGCACGCAGCCTGTATTCTTTCGAATTCGGGCTCTTTTCAGTCGAAATGTTCACCTCCAGCGGATAAAGATGCTCGGGAATAGGTGGTTCCTGAACTTTCCGGCTATCATTATATTGCCACTCAGCCCATTCTTCATTATCAGTACGCATCGTCAAGTCACCCGTCATACACAATGCCAATATCGGGACTATAATCCATTTCATACTCTTTAACTATTTATTTTCCTTTTTCATAAACAGGCTTTAAAAATAAGCCTTTTATCTGACTGCTGCTTCAATATGGAGAACAATGATGACAGATCGCCTTCCGTAGATGCGAATTTTTATCGTTGATTTGCGGAGTGGCAGGCACAGTGCCGTAAAATTCGATCTCAAGCGGCACATCGATGTACTTTACCTCTTATCCTTTGTCTTATTTTTACTACCTTTAGCTTCACAACATAACTATATTATGAATAAACTCACTTTTTTCTTCCTCATTCTGCCGATTCTTTGTTTCGGACAAAAACAAGAATTCCCGGATCATTTTACAGACAAAACGTTGCGGATCGATTACATCTTTTCCGGGAATGCAACCGGATCATTGGCAGCCCTCAAGGAGATGAGTCAACTTCCCGTTTGGGCCGGTAAACGGGTAAATCTCTCGGAAAACCTGTTAAAAGGAAATGCAGATATTTGTATGTACGACTTAAAAACGGGAAAAAGTATATATAAGGATTCGTTCAGTTCTCTTTTCAAAGAATGGCTGGATATTCCGGAAGCCCGATCCCGTACTCGCAGTTTTGAAGTCACCTGCCTTTTGCCTTATCCCCGGGAAGAAGTTCGAATTGAAGTCCGATTCAGAAACAGAAACGGAGAATACTTGCCGGTAATTACTCACCCGGTCAACCCGAATGATATATTGATCCGTCAAAAAGGGAATAAAAATACCACTCCGTATGTCGAATTACATACCGGAGGAAAAACGACCGAATGCATCAATATTGCAATAGTCGCCGAAGGATTTACCGAAAATGAAATGGATAAATTTCTGGAATATGCTCGAGAAACATGTAATCAACTCTTTTTGCATAAACCTTTTGATAAATATAAACACCGCTTTAATATTATTGCCGTTAAAAGTAATTCGCCTGAAAGCGGAATCAGCATACCTCGTTCCGGAGATTGGAAAAATACCCCTTTCAGTTCGCACTTCGACACTTTTTATTCGGAACGATACCTGACCTGTCCGAATGTTCATGCCGTTCACGATGTATTAGCCGGAATCCCTTATCAACACATTATTATACTGGCAAATACCGATAAATACGGAGGGGGAGGTATTTTCAATGCTTATACCCTGACAACAACGGGACACCCCGATTTCAAGCCGGTCGTGGTTCATGAGTTCGGACACAGCTTTGCAGGCTTGGCCGATGAATACTTTTATGACGTTCCGGATGAAACTTATCCTCTTTCGGACGAACCGTGGGAACCGAACATCACGACCTTGATTGATTTTGATTCTAAATGGAAAGATTTGCTACCGGATCATACTCCTTTTCCCACTGCTTTAGCCGATTCGACTCAATATCCCGTGGGAGTATATGAAGGAGCGGGATACAAATCCCGGGGAATTTATCGCCCGGCCCCGAACTGTCGTATGAAAACCAACGCCTGCAACCGGTTCTGTCCGGTTTGTCAACGATCAATCGAAAAATTAATCCTTTTTTATACGGAAAATAAATTTCCCGAACCGTAAGTGTCCCAAAAGTTCAAAAGTTTTTTGGAATAAGTTACGGATTGTAAGTGTGGGATATATCACACCCGCACCCACCTCGAAGAGTTGAGTCCTCTTTGCTGTCAGACCGGGGCTTCCGAGGAATTAATTCTCTACGAATAACTTCTCAACGATATTTTACAAATGTCTGACAACAGTATTTCCAACGTTCGGTAATCATGCCAAGATTCTTGTAACAATTTTCTTTTATATCATTAACCGGTATTGACTATTAACATATAAGTACTTACCTTTGCAAAGGTAATAATGGACAATGGTGATCTCCCATTGAAACAACTGTCAATTCAATACAATTCTTTTGAAATATATAATTAAAAAACCGCGATTATGAATGCAAAAACAGTATTAAGTCAAGCATGTACTCTTGTTTTTATAACAATTGCCCTTCTAAGTACAACAAGTTGTAATGACAAGGAAGACAATTCGCTTAAAGTATTGGATGCCGAACACAATAGTGTAACATTGTATTATCCCAACGACAATTTGGCTTGTATCACCATTGATGGAGGAGTAAGACCTTATTCGGTAAGTTGCCAATCCGAAATTCTGAAAGTCAATATGGATAAATGGCCCAATGCTTTCAATTATGAAGTTCTGGGTACGGGTGAGGCGAAAGTAAAAGTTTCCGATGCTTCCGGACAATCTGTTTGGTTGGATGTAGTTATCCGATATAGGGAACAGGACTTTAAGATTGCTAAACAGGACGTACTGATAAAAGGTGATCAAATGACGGTTGCCGCCCAAAAAGAATTGGGAGAAAAAGTATTGGCTTCCATTCCCGTAAAACCGGGTGGCGGCTACAAATTCATCTATACGGAATCGGAATCGGGAACAGTACATATCTTTACCGAAAAATTCGGAGATAAATACAAGGAAGGCTCATTCGAAATGAGCTATTATAAGGATGAGGAGAATGAAAGTATACGATTTCCCATCTATACCATTCGGTTGGATAAAGAGGAACACCCCCTTTTCATATATAAATACAATGCCGGCTTGCGAAGTTCCGAACGAATTCCGTTGGCGCTCTACGAAGATCTTACGGAAAAGTATAAAACCGAATACCCGGAAATGGAATCGGTTTATTCCATGCAAGTAATAGATACTGAATAAAAGCGCAAAGGCGCGAAAGAGAAAAGGGGCCTTGAGCTTTTCTGCTTTCGCGCCTTTTTCTTTCGGGCTATTATGTAAACTATATAAAAACGATCTTAATTATTCCTCATGCTTAAGTATCATTTGGTCAATATTTTTCTGCCGGGACATACCGACAAATACAGAGCACAGATCCGCGCAGTGGGTTCGTGTGATAAAGATGCATTCATCAAACGTATCGTGAGCAAAGGCTCTTCGATAACCGAAACCGATGCTATAGCCGTATTAAATGCCATTGAAAATACTGCTGTTGAGTTGTTGCAAGAAGGCTATACGCTAAATTTACCATTATTCAATACTTCATTTTCCATTTCGGGAGTTTTTGACGGACCGGTTGATTCGTTCGACTCTCAACGTCATAAATTGAATGTCAACTTCATAAAAGGAGCTCTGTTGCAGGATCTGGAAGAAACCATCCCTCTCAAGAAAACGAGGACACCCGTTTCCGGTCCGAAGATACACGAAATAAAAGACAGCGTATCGGGAAAAATAAACAGCCGGCTTACTCCGGGAGGAATAATCGAAATACGCGGCAATAACATTAAAATTTCGGGAGAAGACTCTGAGTGCGGATTGTGGTTCGTACACGAAACCCAACCGCCGGTGAAAGCAGAAGTAATCGCAACCAATAAACCTTCCGTAGTATTGGCTATGATTCCCGAATTGACATCGGGAACATATAACATCCGAATAGTGACTCGTTATTCGGGAACCCGGGATTTTCAAAATCCCAAGACATGCATTCATCCCGCAGACTTGATTGTTTGTTAATTGCAGACAGGGAGGGGAACTGATTTTCCGTATACAGAAACGATATTCTGTTATACTTAACAGAAGCTCTCTGTTATAATCAACAGATATTCTCTGTTATGTTTAACAGAGAATATCTGTCCTATTGAACAGAAAAACACTGTCATACTGAACAGGACACTTCCCCCGCATACAGGAAAGGGTCCTCTCCCTATGCGGATAATATTCTTTCCCGCCG
>DAIQOU010000274.1:0-1975 GCA_036787725.1 Bacteroidales bacterium | reverse complement strand
CCGTTGGAGGCTGTCTCACAATTCCCGGTATTTCCCTGCTTGGTTCAGAACCGGATGCAATTACTCCCGGGTGAGTGAAGTGTAACTAGGGAAGGCAACTGTCCTCAATCTCCGGACCCCGAAGCGAATTCCGACTTTATTCCTTCCTTTCGCACCTTCATGTCTTCTCCCTTTCTTCCCTTCCGGGCTTCTTCCGAGACAAAACTGACCATTCGTAACTTATTCAAAGAACAATTGGCCTTTTGAAACATTTTTTATCACCGGTCATACTTTTACAGCTCAAGTATTTCGAAATAGGGTGCTTGATATGTAGGAAAATTTATTAAATAAGCTTATCTTTGTGAAAAGCAGCAAAAATATAAACTGCTGCCCTTTGATAGGACAAGCCTTTATTAGTAAAAAGTTATATTTGAGATTAAGAACCTATGAAAAAAATACATTTATGGATGCTTGTTGCATCAGTTGGACTATTCACAACTTGTCAGTCGGAGGATATTGAACAGGAAGAAAAAGGAAAAGAAGAAACCTTTGTCCCAATGCTTTTTTCGGAGAAGATAGAAAAAGACAATACATTTACATTCGATTTATTCAGAGCCACGTATGCCAACGCAAAGGAAGAAAATTTATTTATTTCACCATTGAGTGTAAGCCTGGCTTTTAATATGGTATTAAACGGAGCGAGGGGGGATACTCGAACTGAAATACTTGAAGCGCTCCGGTGTAAAGGGTATTCGGTGGAGGATGTAAATGAATACAGTCAGTCTCTTGGTGTAAATCTTGTTAATGCTATTGGTCTGTCTTTTGCAGATGAAATGAAATTCAGTATAGCCAATTCTATGTGGTTTCATGATAATTGGGGATCCTATCCGGTAAAAAAGGATTTTATAGAAATCAATAAGAAGTATTATGATGCAGAAGTGAATGAAATAGATTTTGGTGCATCTGATGCTTTAACACGTATTAATGGTTGGTGTGCGGAGAAGACAAATAACAAAATCAAAAAGGTACTTGACAAAGTAGATCCGGCAGCATTAATGTATATTATTAATGCCGTTTATTTTAAAGGAGTGTGGTATTATCCGTTTTTGGATGAATTAACCCAACCCGGTCAATTTTATCCGGAAACAGGGAAGAGTATGGAAGCAGATATGATGACAGCAACCGGCTATTATAATTACTTTGAAGATAACTATTGTCAATATCTCGAATTACCTTACAAGAGCCCTAATTTTGGCATGGTTTTGATGCTTCCCCGGGAAGGAAAAACGACAGGGGATGTGATTCGGAGTATGGATAATGATCGTTGGACAATGGTTGAAGATACTTTCGCATCTAAAAATGTATATCTGCAGTTACCCCGGTTTCAGTTTGAATGCAGATACGAGATGCAAGATGATATTCTTCCGGATATGGGCATGAAAAAACCTTTTGATCCTAATGAGGCTGATTTTAAGGGAATAATTGATATGTCATTATATATTTCGAGAGTAATTCATAATACGTTTATTGAAGTAAATGAAAAAGGTACCGAAGTTGCAGCCACCACCGTTATTGAATTTCCCATAGGAGGGAGTGGTATCAAACCTCCAAAACCGATTGACTATATTGTAAATAAGCCTTTTCTGTTTGCCATTCGTGAAAAAACAACCGGAGCTATTTTGTTTATTGGTAAAGTTGGTAAAATTTAGAGATTATTGGAAACATAGCAAAAAGCGAACTCAACGATTAACCATTATTGAATACGAAGTCGTACATAGCAATTAATATAACTGAAATATTCTAATATAAGGTACTAAATGTACCAAAAGTCGCATATTATTATCAAATAGCCATAAAATAACCGTCATTTCGAACAAAGAGAGAAATCGTCGTAGTGATTATACAATGCCTCATCTCTTCCTTTCGCGCCTTCATCCCTTCCCCCTTTCGCGCTTTCGTGCCTTCCGCAAAGCTGCAACAGGCAGCTGACTTTCAA
>DAIQOU010000273.1:0-6365 GCA_036787725.1 Bacteroidales bacterium | reverse complement strand
TATTAAATATTCCAATATTTTCACAATTCTTAAAGCAGGGATACCCGAAGGTATCCCGTACTCTATATAGAATCATTACTTAACGGCGGCTTTAAAGGTTACACCATCCACATCAACAATAACAATACCTTTGTTAACATTTATGAATTGAGCAGCACCGGTTGCTTTAACCGATTTAAGCATTCTACCACTCAAATCGAAGACCTTAATAGCAGCACCTTCAGTTGCATTATATACCTTCACTCCATTTTCGACACCATATACAACTAAATCAGTAGTATTGACATCTTCAATATCGGTGAAATCACCATTATCATCTACAGTACCATACAAGAATCTCAACGCTGTTTCTTCAGTTTCTTGTTTAGCAGTACCACCACCGTAACGGAACGTTAAGCGATAGTTCTTAGAGGACAAGTAATAATACTCAGATTGTTTTGTATTAGCACCCATTGAATCGACTCCGGCAACTACCCAGAATTCGTACGGATCAGCTTGTGACAAGTCAGTAGGTTTAATATATTTCAATCCGAATAATTGAGTATATTCAGGATCCGAAGCAAGCGAATCAGTAAAGTAAGCATAACCTTCACCCATCCAAACCAAATCAGCATCAGCAGGAACAGTTGCAGGATCAAATCCGGCAGAAGTTAAGAACTTACCTTGATCATTTTTAATATTGTAATACCAAATGCGTTTCGGATCATATCCTTTCAACAATGCAGAATCTTGGAATATGAAAGTCAACTTAGCAGCATCAATACCACCTTCATTTGCATAAAGCGATTTGATATCGTTCTTATCGCGAAGTTCACCAAATACCACACCTTTATCGGCATCTTTTGTACGGATTACAAACTTATCGGCACCGGTTCCAACCTGACGCAACCAACCCAAACGAAGAGGATCTGTTTCAATACCGTTCAATCTGATCCAAACTTCATCAGCATTGAAATCGCCTCCGAATACGAATGTAGTAGCATCCAAATCTTCTTCCGATTTTCCGACAAAGTCAATATAACGATCGTCTTTAATAGAAGCTTTCACGTCAGCACTTTCGCCTTCCACTTTCACCAAACCGGTCTTCGGAGCCATTGTTCCTACTCTGGATTGAAGGAATACCCTCTTATATCCGTAATATTCATCTCCTTCAACATTGGTTTGATAAGCAATCTTATTATATTCAGTCATCTTATACGGGAAACAGAACTTAAGATCAGGTCTGAAATCCGGATTATTTTCATAATCATCCAATACTTCTTCTTGAGATTGAGGCAACGTTACAAAATCAACCGTTCCGTCTTGTTTCAATCTCAAATAATAGTGAGTCCCGTCAGTATGAGTATACATAATTGTATAATAAGGAATCGAGTGAATTACCGTACCATTACAAAGTGCAATAATATCTACATTACTCTTCTTCAATTGAAGGTATTCGCCCGGATGCTGTGCCGATTTTTGTTGTACATAGGCAATCCGTTCTCCGGCAATTGCATTATCATTCGGACGGCTCCAGATATAACGGTCAACCAAGATAGATTCCAAAATCTTCCATTGTGCTCCATAAATTTCTTCATCAGAGAATTTATAGAAATAGTCGATTGTACTGTCTCCATTGTATTGACGATCTGCACCTGCACCCTTAATAATGTCTACATTACCGATAGCCTTATTTGTAATTTCAATGATAGAAATGTAATTTACATCATTATCATAGGTTTCAAAAGTACCACCCATATCATAATTACCGCTGGCATCGCGTTGGAATTTCTTAACAGCATGGAATGTACGAGCATAGCCATCATATTCTGTAAGGTCTTCCTTCACCAAATACAAGAAATAGTCATTCAATAATTCGGTACGTGTAACCGGAAGTTGAGTCCGTTTTACATCGGCAACCGGATCAATAGAATAATATTTGTAACGATAATCAGATTTTTGATTAATGAAAATTTGTAATGAATCTTTTGTCAAGCTCCATTGAGCGGAAGGATCTGCATAATCACGTTTGTAATCAGCTTCTCCGTCACTGGCATAACCGATTCCATTAGCGTCTTCAACAAAGTTAGGACACGCGAAATCTCCACCAAACATGTTGTATTCGAAAATAAACTCGGAAGCTGGTACTCCTCTTGTGTCCTCTTGTTTAGAAGGAACAATAACCAAATGAGGAACTCCGTCTCTGTCTCCGTCGCGACCGATACGATATTCATTATCGATATCACCGTCTCCGATCATATGGTTACGGTTGAAAGCAATCGCTTTACCTTGTTCGTAATCATAAATATAACCGGCTCCGGGAACAAATATAAATTGTCCGAAATTAAAGTCATCCTTAGCAGAAGAAATACATCTTTCATTCCAAGATCCATCAGCATTTACACGATCTTCATCCAATCCTAACTTTCCATAGACAGCAAACATTTGCAACAAAGTAGAATCATTTCGGTAAATATTGCCTCCAATATTTTGATCAGCATAATATTTTAACGGACGGAACTCAACAATATCTCCCGCCGGACTGGGATCTTTTTGTCCCGGCATAGAAGAAGAATATAAGTTACGATCTGTTACAGTCATATAAGTAGTATCCGAACCGTTCTCTGTTCTTTCGATACGACGAACATAATACAATTGAACATCGCGGTCTCTATTATTGAATTTGAAATGAGCTGAAGTATCAGCCGGATTCATTCCATAATATCCGTCAATCGATCCGAAGTATTTTCCGGTTCCGTATTGACGTGACTTAATTAATTTAGCAGGAACCAATGAAAACTGTACTCGTTCTTCCTCTTTATTACTCAAAATTCCGGTTTCGGCATCCTTAATGACTCTTTCTCCCATATAATAATTCTTATAGGGATAAACATATCTATTGGAATCCGGATCCGCATAATAATATTTAGCTACTAACGGAGCACCATACATTTTACTTTCCACCAAGAATTCATTATCAATATAATCGATACGACAATTGAAAACAGAATAAGGAATGAATTCCCAACGAGTTGCTACTGTAGGATTAGAAGTCACTGTAATCTCTTTAGAGCCTTTGATCAATTGAGCAAATTTCATTTCACCGGGTCCCGGATAATTAGTCAACGTAGTAGTGCCCGGAACCGCCGGATTTCCGTGATATCTGAATTGAGGAACTTGTGTTTGAATCAAAAAGTAGTCTTGTTCTTTATCTCCAACCAACGGTTGATAGAAACGGAATTTACCGGCACCCCATCTATCTTGAATTTCATTACTGAAAGAGAATCCATATCTCAAATCGCCGGTTTCATTAGGCCACAATTCATCATATACCATCCATAAGGTATCTTGAGTAACTGTATCTGCCAAATAAATATGATACCATTTGTATGAATGAGTCGGATTAGCCGTAGAATAAAGAAGAGGATCGCTGTTCCAATCAGCACTAACTGCATCATAACCGGAATGGTTAGCAATTTGAGCAGAGTCTACTCGAACAATACCCATTACACGACCGTCGTCATTCGGTAATCCCATAAATACCTTAAGCGCTTGAGAATAATCATAACCGCTCACTTTCATGATATCATCATAACCCAACGCTTCTCTGATAGCATAATTTCCCGGTCTCTTATTGAAGTATGTCCACAAGGAGTCCACTCTATAACGTTCCCATTCATAGGTATTGTTAATAATAGAATCATGAGGAGCCAATGTTGTATCCGCATTCACATGTATTGGAGCTAAACGAAGTTCCAAACCGAAAGTAGTTCTCCAAACATCATATAAATCATAAACATCCGGATCATTGGGATTCGGCACTAAATTAGTAGTAGGATCCAAGAACAGACCATTCTCTCCATACATAGAATAAGCAGGAATGCTATCCAAATACCTGAATGCACCGACATTTCGATGAACAACAGAATCTATTCCATTCAATTTCAACCCTTGAAATGAATATGGCTCATAGAACCAACTTTTTCTCACTTCATCACCTAATTTACGTGTAGGAGTTAATAATCCGGAGTTGGTCCCACTTCTAAAGTAAGTAGTATCGTAAGCTATATTATTAAAAGGATCACCTCCGGCAAGTCCGCTTAAATTACGAATGGTATCGATACGAACATCCCATAAAGGACGCAATTCTTTCACTTTCTTCACTGTACCGGTAGTATCCCTCAACGGAACCTGATTCAAATTCATCATAAAGAAATAACCATCCTTTGTATCATCCGTGAATCCCATTGTTTTCCAAACATTGGAATTAACGGTATCGGTAGCCAAAGGTGTAGTTGCAAATGGATAATTTCTCATTAATGCATTTGTAATTGTAGAATCTATAGGAGCGAAACCCGGATCAATCGAATAATCACCCCATAAATTTCCACTAATATTTTGAGCATACTGCAATGTATCACCCAATTCATTCATGAATATATAACCAATAACTGCTTTTTGTGCAGGAAGAATAGTTTTATCATAATCGGTATTATAAACCTCTCTTACCGACCAAGCGGCACTCATATTCAATGAATCGTAAGGTACATTATAATAAGTAGTATCGGGATAACCGCCAATAGGTCTTCCATATTCAAAACGGTTCTTTTCCCGATCGGTCAACACCAGTTTCTTATAAACAAGAGGTTCTCCGTTAACACCCATAACCGGAAGATCGTTATCATCCAACACAGGAACTCTTACCATATCCACAACTAACGGTTTACCGTCTCGTCCCGGAATTTTTGTTTCCAAGTAGAAATATCTTCTGGAAGAAAGCATATTATATCGGGTTGCATCCCTAACATAATACTCTTGTCTGGAGAAGACAGTCAATACGTCTATAGAAGAAGGTCCTACAACAAATTGATTGATTCTTATTCCATTAAGGTCAGTCAAATAAGAATTGGTATAGGCATAGTTTGCATAGTCTTGAACAGGATCCGTAAGATGGGTTTTATAGTTTGAAGGAATCACCGGGGCATTCCACTTAATAGAATTATTCAGACGATATTCCAAATCATTCGGCTGATTGGCTTCCGACTCACCAAATTTATAATCATATACCTTATAAGGATAAAGTTTCATGGTTCCATCCGGGTTCAGCCAAATACCGAACATCTGAGTAGCCGTATCTTGAGGAATAGTAGGAACAAAACCATCATTATAATCACGAGAAGTCGTTGTATCTACCGGAGGTCTCAAGTGAAACTGATTACCATAACCGCTTCTATCAAACGACCATTGGTAAGTAATCGCATTTTTCTTTTTGGGAACAGTAACCAAATTAGAACCATTTTCCGGAGAAACCAAAGAGAATAACTGAATATTTCCATTCTTATCCAATGTTAACGCACTGTCTACAGTCGCGTTATGGGTATAAGAAGGATCAAATCCCGGAACAAATGCAAAATTAGTAGAATCGGAACCCCACCAAGCGTGAAGACCTCTCAATGCTACATGAAATTTATTATACATTTTTCCATCAGTGCCTTTTACTTCAAAGAATTTTCCGTCCAAGGAACTTCTGATTTGAATAAAATCACGAAGATCGCTAAAATCTTCCGTTCTTGCCCAACGACCGGTTACTCCTGTAGATTTAATCCAGATAGCCATATAATAGTTTTGATCTGTAGGAGCAATCTTAGGAGCACCCGTATTAATTGGAAGCGAAGTAGTTAGTATATCATCATAACGATGATTGTTATATTCTGTAAAATTAACCACTTTCAGCAAATTGTCGCGCAAGTCTACAACTACCAATTCCATACCGGAACCATTCCAACCTTGAGCTCCAGGCACACACAACCAACCTCCATCTTCATGACTTACAGCTTCAGCTGAACCTTGAAGAATCGAAGAAGGTGTACCTAAATCTTTAAAACGAACTACCTCAAAACGAGAATGTCCATCGATTATAATGCGTTGGGGAACAATTCCTGAATAATCCGGGGCAAAGTTATTAATATAAAATTGCTTGGTTTGAGAACCTCCAACAGTATAAGTCTCAAACGTGAAATAGGAATCCAAATTACCGAATAATCCTCCTCCTATCCGATTCCGGTAAGCAAGAGAACCATTGTCCAATGTAAGATACCCTATCGAATGATTCAATCCATTCAAAAAGACAGAACCATCCGGAAGAGGATAAACATCCGGAACAAAATCTGCATTTGGAGTAGAAGGAGCCCAATTTCCATCATTAGCCCAAATGTAATCAAGACCAGTACCGACACCAGGTGTTGCTATCTGCGTAGAATCTCCATACCATCCTTGAACATTTATCAGGAATGGAGCTCCGACACCGCCGGCCTGTGCATTAACTTGAAAAGTTGCAAGCACCATAAAGGCCGCCAGCAAAGTAAAAATTTTTCTTTTCATAAACA
>DAIQOU010000272.1:0-6368 GCA_036787725.1 Bacteroidales bacterium | reverse complement strand
TTCAAATCCTCCAATGAACCGGTTTTGAATTCCAACTTCCCGGTTTGTTCGTTGAAATAGGCCACTCCGGCTTTCAAGTCCAAATTCTTTCCGCCGAAGGAAGATCCCGGAAGAATAAAGGTACCGGCCAGACGGGGATCCCTGTCTTTATAAATCTCCTGAAGATCACCGTAATAAATATAAGCATTCGGATCACCGTCCAATTGAGACTCGTCTCCGATTTCATCCCGATGATTGGAGGTGGTATAAGGGTTCAATTTCCCGGAGGTTCCGTTCGTCCGTTCGTAAGCATCAGCCAAATTAAGCGAAGGATTAATATAAGTTCCGCCCGTTCCGTTGAAACCTCCCTCTCTCAATGTACGGGATAAATTGTTGTAAGTCCAGTTATGAAGAGTAGAAGGAAGTGCAAACTCTTTCATAAAAATAATTTCCGGATTGCCTGCTTTCGGCGAAGTAATCAAGGCTTCAAAAAAGTTTCGGCTTTTGTCCTCATTCCGGTTATACAAATCATATTTTCCCATTGCGATCAGTTCTTCGGAGGCTTTCAGCGATTCTTGGAAATAACGTTGCGCTTCCGAAGCCGGGATTCCGACTTCTTTTCCCGGCAATTCCAATGGAATACCCATTTGAGAGTTATACCGGGCCAGACTGCCGGCATACAACATCGCCCTGCTTTTCAAAGCCAAAGCCGCTCCTTTGGAAGCCCGGTTGTATTGTACCATGACCGGCAAGTCCAAGGCATCCTTGATGGCCTCAATCTCGGAAGATATGAAATCATACATTCGCTGTTCGGTTTCTCTCGGCCGTTGATATTCCGTTAAATCGTCGTCCGGATCAAACTGTACCAATTCATCAAAAAGAGGCACCCCTCCCATTCGTTTTACCAGTTCAAAATATACATATACTCTCAGAAAACGGCCTTCTGCAAGATAATAAGCTTTTTCATTTTCTTTCAGAACGCTTGTGCCTTCCAATCGTTTCAAATGATAATTAATATCCCGGATTAAAACATAACCGTTTTTATAAGCCGAAGCATCTTTATTTTCGTCATTTACATTTTTATAAACCTCTCCGTAATTGTTGGGAAAAGAAATAAAATTGTTGACGTTTTGTCCGAGCATCGCCTCATCCAAATGTGTATAATAAACGGGATCCTGATCAATACCGCCAAGTTCGATCAACCGATTGTATATTCCGGCCGTAACTGCCGTTATGTTTCCTACCGAACTGTACACCTGATCTTCCGTCAGGATATCTTTGGGATCCCGTTCCAACCAATCGTTGCATCCCATAAACAAGACGAGAAAAGCCGGCAACCACATCCCGGATATATATTTTTTCATTTTCATAAATGTTGTTATTGAATAATAAAATTGTCAATGATCTGTTTTTCGGAATACTCCTTAGAAAGTAAGGTTAACTCCCAACGTTACTATCCTGTTATTCGGATAACCCAATCCGTTTGTATCGTTATTCTCCGGATCAAGACCTATTCGTCTTAAATTATCCAGTGAAAAAAGATTGGTTCCGTTCACGTAAAAACGGCAACTTGTAACGGTAGCTTTTTGAGTGATCGCTTTAGGCAACGTATATCCTACCTCCAGGTTTTTCAACCGAAGGTATCTCACATTGGTCAGCCAGTATTCGGAATTATTACAATAGATATTCCACGAATCGGTAGGAGTGAGTCTCAGTGCCGGATAATCTCCCGGAACCCAAGGAGAAGAAGGGTCCAACGGATCTTGATGATGCCAGCGATCGTTCACCATAAATTCAAAAGTATTTCCCGACGCCTGGAAAGGCCACTTTGTTTCCCAGTTTTGTTGGAACGATTGCATGCATGCGCCCGAAAAATCCAACGCTATATCAAAATTATTCCAGGCGGCGCCCAGATTGAACCCGAAAGTAACATACGGCAATCCGTTTTCCGCATATCCGATCGGCCTGACATCGTACTGATTAATTATACCGTCGCCGTTTTGATCTTTATAAATAAAATCTCCGGGCAATACAGTCATGTTCCGATCCGATCCGTTGCCCAACTCCATAATCACGGGATAAGCATCGATCTCTTCCTGCGATTGAAAACGCCCGACGACCTCATATCCCCAATTTACGTAGGCCCAACGATTATGCGTGGAAGTACGGTATTCATCCCAAGAATCCGAGAACTTTTGGCCGTAGGATCTTCCGTCTTTCTTACGCGCCAAAGTAGCATTTCCTCCAATATAATATTGTACATCACCGATCCTGTCGTTCCACTTTACAAATCCGTCCACACCCATGTGCATATCGGTATTTAAGTTTTCCCGAGGCATTGCAAAGCCGGTTTCCGTAGGAATGGTTACATCGGCCCGCACGGCGGTTATTCCCGATCTTTTACGGTAAAATCCGTCTATCTCCACACTCAATCGGTTATTAAAGAATCCCAAATCAACCCCGATATTTCGCATGGAAGTCTCGATCCATGTCAGGTTGGTAATCGGCAATCCTCTTTGGTTGATGGTTTGAATAGTAGATCCGTCACTCGAACCAAACGGGTTCTGAGAAATAACAGCCGTATTGTTTTGATAAGTATAGCCTGATAAATAGTCGAAATCACCGACATTCAAAGCACTTCCGCTATCGTCACCCATTTCTCCGTAAGATAGCCTTAGCTTAAGATTGGACAACCAATTATTAACGGCATTGTTTTTAAAGAACTTTTCTTCGGAAATTCTCCAACCGAGGGAAACCGAAGGGAAAAAGCCCCAGCGTTTGTCCTTTGGAAACTTATAAGAACCGTCATATCGTCCCGCCAGTTCCAATAAATAACGATCGCTGTAATTATAATTAACCCGACCGATAAAGCCGGCCGTCGGCACTTCCGAATAAGTATCCTGTGCAATCTTATTATTCTGGTCTCCGCTTCCGAACAGCGATTGAAAATTATTCGACATCAAGCTGTTATTTACCAACATATTCTTATCGAACCGTTCGGTAGCTTCCGCAACAAAGACGGCATTGAGGGCATGATCTCCGAATTTATTATCGTAGTTTACAGAATACCGGTACATGTTTTCCCAAATGGTATGTCTTCTCTTGTTCAACGCGGCATCTCCCGTTGTTATTTCTTCTCCGTTTTCGGTTTTTGCAATGTTGTAAGTGCCCGTTTCCCGGTCATAGGAATAGAAATTCACTTTGTTCCGATGGGCTTCTTCCTGCTCGTTGGCATAATAATAAGAATAAAGCATAGTCATTTTCAATCCTTTGATCGGCGTGGTCCATTCTACATCCCAATTCCCTTGGAATACATGCCAGCGGTTGTCCCGTTCTCCAACGATATTACGGCGTCCGTAAGCCTGATTGGTCAAACTGTTGCTCGTTGCATTGATGTAGTCCGGATTATCGTTCGCATAAGGTCGTTCGGTAGGACGGTTCCGGTTCAGTCCCCAACGCATATTCCAAAAGTCATTATCGTAACTCGTTCCAACCGTCGGGCTTTTACGATCTTCCAACCGACCGTTCATGGAAGCTCCCAACTTCAGGTACTTGCTGATACGGGTATCGATATTCAACTGAAAATTAGAACGTTCGAATTCAAAGTCATGGAAAGTAGACTCCTGCGAGATACGACTGATCGATAAATAATAATTGGTACGGTCCGATCCCCCCGAAGAACTTACGTTCAGGTATTTTTGAGGAGCGTTCTCGTTCATGGCAAAATCATACCAATCAAAGCTGCGATAATCTTCTCCCGTTTGAGGATTGTAATATCCGCTTTTCCATTTATCCAGTTCTTCATGCGTGAGGTTTTTACTGTTCGTACCGTTGGTATTGATATCGGCTTCCGTCCATGCCCGGGTGTAATCGTAAGCATTCGAAAACTTGGGAAAACGGGTCCAGTTTTGCATTCCGTAATAAGCATTTACATTGACTACCGGTTTTTCGTTCACTTTTCCTCTTTTGGTAGTCACCAATACAACCCCGTTGGCCGCCTTCACTCCGTAGATAGCAGCCGAACCGTCTTTCAGGATGGAAATATTCTCAATATCATTGACATCGATATTATTGAATTGACCTTCATCTTTCATTACTCCGTCAATAATATATAAAGGAGTACCCATATTCCGGATTTCCATCCGCATGGTTTGTCCGGGCTGTCCGTTCATTTGGCGAAATGTAATTCCGGGTACTTTCCCCGCCAAGGTGGAAGCCACTGTAGAATTGGGAGAACGAACCAAGTCTTTGGACGAAACGGTTCCTACCGATCCCGTAATCGAAAGACGACGTTGCGTTCCATATCCTACTACTACCACTTCCTCCAGCAATTGGGTGTTTTCCGACATTACCACATTAATCACCGACCGGCCTTCTACCTTAATCTTTTGAGTCTCAAACCCCATATAAGTAAACACCAGCACGGCATTGTCGTTTGCTACAGAAACCGAATAACGCCCCTCCATATCGGTTATGGTTCCCCTGCCTGTTCCTTCTACCGTGACCGAAGCCCCTATCACCGTTTCTCCTCCGGCATCCGTCACCGTTCCGCTGACACTCCGGCTCTGCGCCCATACCCCGAAAGGAAAGACCAAAACCAATCCGATCAACAGCCATTTTCTCATAAAAATACGTTTCATGGTACAATCAAATTAGATTTTATTGTTATGTATTGCAAAGGAAGTGATTCGAAAATCAACGTCGGGAAACGATTCTGCCATTAAAAGCCGGTATTCTCCATTTTTCAACCCGGCAACTCCCCGGGAAACAATACGATTCTGTCTTTAAAGGATAAAATTCTGCCAAACAATTGCAAAATCCGAGATTAACGGATAATTTAGCTAAGCTGATTTATTTTTTACCCAAACATGACAAAGTATCCTTTCTTTTTATTATTGTTCGCTATTGTATTATTTGTACCGGAAGCCCGATCCGACAAATACTATTTTAAACACTCCGGCATAGAGAAAGGGCTCTCTCAAAGTTCGGTGCTCTGTATTCTCCAGGACCGGACCGGATTTATGTGGTTCGGAACAAAAGACGGATTGAACCGCTATGACGGTATTTCATTTACCGCATTCAGGCATGAAACTGCCGCTACGAACGAATTGGGAAACAATGTGATCAATTCCATGCATGAGGACAAAGACGGAATGATCTGGTTGGGTACGGATGGAGGAGTATATCTGTATAATCCCGAACAGGAAACATTCCGGTTGTTTGAAATAAAGAACAGAGAAGGTGCTGTCGTCAATAAACCGGTCTACTACATTACGGGCGACGACCGAAACAATATCTGGTTCGCCGTAGAATCGCAAGGCATGTTCTGCTTTGAAAGAAAAAAGGAAGCGCTGCACCATTATCCCGTAAGATTGAAAGACGGATCCGCTCCGGATGTAGTAAGCTTTTGTTTTGATCATCAAAACACCATTTGGCTCGGCCTCAACGGGAAAGGATTGTATTTTACCAATAACCTTTTTGAAGATATTCATTCTTTTACCGATTCCGGCGGGAAAAACGCTTTCGAAAACGACATTATTTACAAAATCATACCGGAAGACCGCAACCGGCTGTATATAGGATCATCTAGGGAAGGATTTACCTTATTGAATATAATTAATAAGGAAATCAAAAAGCTGTTGCCGGGAAGAAACGAAGTATTTCCCGTATTCGTTCGTAACATTCTTAAATTCTCGGAAACCAAATTCTGGATCGGAACGGAAAACGGCATTTATATCTACGATTCCGAATCCGAATCGTATGCTCATCTGAAACACGATAATGATGATCCGTACTCCTTATCCGACAATGCCATCTATTCCATTTGTAAAGACCGGGAAGGCGGAATATGGGTAGGCAGTTATTTCGGAGGAGTAGATTACTATCCGCCCGATTACACCCGCTTCGAGAAATATTATCCGCTGATCCGGCAAAACAGTATCAGCGGAAAAATAATACGGGAATTTCTTCCCGACTCCCGGGGAAACATTTGGATCGGGACCGAAGATGCCGGACTGAACCTGTTCAACCCGCACACCAAAACATTTACCCGATTCAAAAACGAAGAACTGTATCACAATATTCATGCGTTGTGTGAAGATGACGACAAACTTTGGGCAGGCACTTTCTCCGGAGGACTGTATGTTATCGATTTAAATACCCACCGGTTGATTAAGCATTACCTGAAACACGAAGGTGAAGGATCGATCAACAACAACAACATTTTTTCGATGTATAAAACATCGTTCGGAGAACTGTATATCGGTACCCCCGCGGGATTAAACCGATATAATCGGGCAACCGATTCCTTTGAAAACATCAAAGAACTCGAAGGAGTATTTGTATTTGATATATTGGAAGATAAAAACGGATATATCTGGTTTGCTTCT
>DAIQOU010000775.1:0-1827 GCA_036787725.1 Bacteroidales bacterium | reverse complement strand
AAAGTGTCTGTGGGAACTTGTTCGATCGGTTCAAGGGTTGACGGTGTATTTTTATTTTGTTTTACCGGTTTATGGGACCTTATAATACATACCAATATAATGATGCTTAAAAAAGCAGTACCGATTAAAGTGCCCGCCATGTTTCTGAACACAATTCCGGGAGTTAGTTGGAGGATGGCCCTGACAGCTTCCGTATCGGATATTTCCAATCGAATAATATTCTCATATTTTGTACCTGCTTGTTGCGGTTGATTCGGAAATAAAGTTGTTTCCAGTATGGAGTCGGTATCAATGTGGTAGCGCTCAATAACAAAAGATGCCGGAATATCTTTATCGTGCAGCATACCTCCAAATAAATCGGATAAACAGAAAAGATTCATGGGAACGATACTTTCCCGCAAATCTCCGAATACAAGATTAATAAATTTTTCGATGGAACGTCCCGACAAATTATTGTACACAATCGTATCCGCATCCGAGCATTTTCGGACAATAATAATTTCTTCATTTCCGCAACTTTGTATGCTTACTTCACCGGGATTCAGAATATCTACTACCGGAATACGATAAGTCTGTTCTTTTTCATAGGCAAGAGCAAATGCTTCCCGGAGTTCGGTCATGATTCGATTATGTTCCAATTGGTAGGTTTGGTAAATCCAAACGGATTGCAAAACGAATAAAGAAATGATTCCCGCAAGTTTTCGGCAGAACAGCCAACTGTTTTTCTTATTTAAATTCATGGGACAAATATAACTTATTTCGCGGTTTTGATCAATAAGGAAGATTAAAACAAGTATTGTTTTAATTGGTTAGTTATCAGATGAATATTGAATTATTTGACATAAGCATGACTATTTTTTGACATTTATTTGGGAGTGAGGTGAAAGAATTGAAGATTCTTTGAAGACAAAAGCTTTTATTATCTTCTCGAATGCCGGATATTTGCGATGTGATTTAATAAAAATAAAAAACGGTTTTTATTTAAGCCAATAAACACATTATAATAGTATTTCATGAGAAAAGTCATAATCAATGTTTGTCGTTTTGTGTTTGCCGCGGTCTTTATTTTCTCGGGCTTTGTAAAGCTTGTCGATCCGCTTGGGTTTACCTATAAAATCCAGGATTACCTGACTGCTTTCGGACCGTTTTTTGAAACGTTTTCTTTTTTGGCATTGCCGGTTTCCGTTTTATTATCTGCCCTGGAGTTTCTGATAGGAATAAATTTACTTTTGGGAATATATCGTAAGTTAACCGGTATTTTGGCTGTTTTGTTCATGGTCGTGATGTTGCCTTTGACCTTGTATATTGCCGTTTTTAATCCGGTGACGGATTGCGGATGCTTTGGTGATGCAGTAATAATCGATAATTGGAGTACTTTTTACAAAAATATATTTTTATCCGGCATAGCTGTTTTACTATTTGTTTTCAGAGGCGATATTATTCCTTTTATAAGTAACCCTAACAGTCGGATCGCAGCAGGGTATACTTTCCTTTTTGCTGTATTACTATCTGTATACTGTTATTTGAATCTTCCTGTCATTGATTTTCGTCCCTATAAAATCGGAACTTATATCCCGGAACAAATGCAAATTCCGGAAGGGGCTCCTACAGATGAATATAAAACAACATTGATCTATGAAAAGGAGGGGGTGAGCCGGGAATTTACGTTGGAAGATTACCCGGCAGACGATCCTTCCTGGAAGTTTGTCGATTCGAAAAATGAATTAATCAGCAAAGGATACGAACCCCCCATTCATGACTTTACCATTACGCTGATTGAAACGGGAGAAGATATAACCGAAGAAGTGTTGCAAGATACGAATTACA
>DAIQOU010000271.1:0-6394 GCA_036787725.1 Bacteroidales bacterium | reverse complement strand
TGGAAAAGATCGGATTTTTTGAAAACAAAAAGTAAGGGAAAGTTACTTTGGCGAGTCTTGTTTCCCTTACTTACGGATCTTAAAAAACTATTTAAAAACCAGTACAAAGATGAGTAAATTAAATCATTTTTCCCTAATTTTATTTTTATTATTGTTTCCTTTGAGTCCCCTTTTCGCTCAAGAAATAACTGTTAAAGGAACGGTAACAGACAATGAAGGCGTCACTCTTCCCGGCGTATCCGTCTCTGTAAAAGGAGCCAAACAGGGTACCATTACCGACTTAGAGGGTAACTATTCATTAAAAGCTTCCGGAAATACCGTTTTATCTTTTTCCTATGTTGGTTATGAAATCCAAGAAATCAATGTATCGGGCCGTACCCAAATCGATGTATCGCTTAGTCCTTCTTCAGTCGGATTGGATGAAATAGTGGTAGTCGGTTACGGAACGCAATCCAGACGAACCATTACATCGGCCATTACCAAAGTGGGGGGAGAAGCATTGGAGAATATTCCGGTTAATACAGTGGGCGAAGGATTGAAAGGAAAGATTGCCGGAGCCCGGTTATACTCTAATAATAATACTCCCGGCTCCGATGTAACCATCCGTATTCGAGGCGGTTCTTCTATAAATAAGTCAAATGATCCGCTTATATTGGTGGATGGGGTGGAAAGAGCTTTTTCGGGACTCAATCCGAATGATATTGAATCTATAGAAGTATTGAAAGATGCTGCTTCCACAGCAATTTACGGTTCCCGGGCATCCAATGGAGTAGTGCTCATTACAACTAAAAAAGGATCGAGAAACCGGGCTCCCAACATCACTTTCGAAGCAAATGTGGCGTTTCAGGAAGCTCAAACGCTTTATAATTTCATGAATGCGGAAGATTATATAAATACGGTTCGTCCGGCAGTTGCTGTCGGCCCCAATTCTCGTTACAATTCGATGGACGGTTATTCTGCCAGCTCGGGAAATACGGAAACATCCATTTATTCGACTCGTTATTTGAGGGATGGAGAAGCAGTACCGGCAGGCTATAAATCCATGCCTGACCCATTGGATCCTACCAAAACGCTGATCTTTCAAGATAATAATTTCCAAGATGAAATATATAAAACAGCCGCTTGGCAAAATTATTATGTAGGACTCAACGGAGGTACGGAAACCGTCCGGTACAATGCCAGTGTCGGTTATACGGACGATGCGGGAGTAGCTGTGGCTACAGGATATAAGCGACTCAGTATGCGTGCCGGTATTGATGTCAATATTAATAAGAACCTGACGTTTGCTGCCGGTTTTGATTATTCCAAAACAGATTCGGAAGAATACGAAAATCAAATGAATGTCATTTCCCGCGGCTTGGCTACACCTCCTACTCAAAAGAAATACAATGAAGACGGAACTCCGACGAAAGGATATAATGCAACTTCTCCGAATCCTATCTGGTACAAGTATTATAACGACAGAAGTCGTACTGACAAACGTTTATCGGCTTTCGGAAAACTTACCTATTATATTATCGACGGGTTAAAAGCGGATGTGCAACTTTCAACTTACAACCACTATTACAAATTCGATAGTTTTACGAAGGCTCATGAATTTAATGGTTTACGTCCCACTACTGCCACTTTTGACGAACTGGAAAGAAATAAACTGGAAGCATACGGTACCTACACTAAAACCATCAGCAGCCATTCTTTCTCGGTAATGGGAGGATATTCTTACCAGAAAGACAATCGGGAAGACATGTCTGCATCCGCCAACGGGGCAAGTTCCGATAAAGTACCGACTCTAACGGCCGGACCCAACAAAACAGCAGCCACCAGCAGTTTTACCGAAGACGTGACCATCGGTTATTTCGGCCGGTTATCTTATGACTTTGAAAAGAGGTATTTATTCTCCGCGACTTTTCGCGAAGATGCTTCTTCTCGTTTTGCGAAAGGGAATCAATGGGGATTCTTCCCGGGCGCCTCGGTAGGTTGGGTAATTTCGGATGAAGCCTTTATGAAGAACTTCAAAAAACTGGATAACCTGAAATTAAGAGCCAGTTACGGACAAACCGGAAACAACTCCATCGGCTTGTATGATGCCTACGGCAAATATTCGACGAATGCCAAGTATGACGGAGTAGCAGGGATTCTTCCTTCCACCATGCCGAATACGGACCTGACGTGGGAGGTCTCCACTCAATTGGACCTCGGATTTGATCTGTCCTTGTTTAATAACCGTTTATCGGTAAGTACCGATTATTTTGATAAAAGAACAGATAACCTGCTCTTCAGCAAAGAACTCCCCAATACATCCGGATTCAGCAACGTCCAAACCAACATCGGAGAAGTAAAATTCTACGGATTTGATATTGAAATAGCGTCAGCCAACATTCAAACGAAGGATTTTGATTGGTCATCCAAATTTACCTGGAGTTTTGTGAAGAATAAAGTATTGAAACTGCCCGATAACGGACGGGAGAAAAACCGTATCGGCGGCATTACATTGGCCGACGGAACCGCTTTCGGCGGAACGGCTGAAGGAGAATCGTTGTACAGGTATTACGGATATAAGGTCGACTATATCATAGAAACTCAAGAACAAGCCGATAATGCCATGTATGATGCAAGCGCTAAAGGATACAGACATTCCGACGGTAAAAGGGTGGCAGGAAGAAAAGAGATCGGAGATTACGAGTGGAGAAACAGAGAGGGCAGCCTCCAACGGGACGGAAAAGATTATATTGACAATCAAGACCAGTTCTTTTTGGGATATACAGTTCCCCATTCGACAGGAGGTTTGAACAACAGTTTCAGATACAAAGATTTTACTTTAAATATATTCGTAGATTGGGCGTTGGGACATTCTATCAACCAGAATTCCGAAATGCGCTATTTTATGAATACATTTGCCAATAATTATACATTGATCGACGAAGTAAAGAAATGTTGGACTCAGCCCGGCGACAACACAAAATATGCACGGTTTACAGCCAATGATCCCGATGATGGAAATGCAAACTTCAGCAGAACATCCAATATATTTAATTATAAAGGTGATTATTTATGCATTCGCGAAATAAGCCTGCAATACAATGTCCCGCTCCCGGTAATCAGTAAATTGGGAATGCAAAACCTGGCTGTTACTTTATCGGGTAATAATTTGCATTATTTTACGGCAGTAAAAGGTGTATCTCCCGAAGTGGGAGCAAGTACAACTTATAATGCGTCTTATTACAATTATCCTCCGATCAGGAAATATGCCATTGGAATTAAAGCGACTTTCTAACTATTTTATTATTAACCATAAAAAACATCATTATGAAATATACTATCATATTATTGCTGTTAATCCTCGGTATTTCGCTTTCTTCTTGTCATGATGACTTGAACGTAAGTCAAAAAAGTGAAGTTTCCGCTCAATCCATGTGGCAAAATGAAGGGGATGCAATATCCGCTATGTACGGTCTGTATAATAAGTTCCGTTCGACTTTCGCTACCGGTTATGTTTATTGGGGCGAATACCGTACCGGATTGTGGGCCGACGGTCTGGCCGGACAAACCGCCAGGGATCAAGTCTATCAAAACCAATTGACTCCGGATCACGGGCATGCCAACTGGGCTGATATATACACTACCATTAATGCGGCGAATCTCATACTAAAATATACTCCGGGTATATCGTTTGCAGATGAAAATACAAAGAATAAAGTATTGGCCAATGCTCATTACGTACGTGCGTTTTGCTACTACTGGATCGGTCGTATCTGGGGAGACGCTCCCGTTTTATTGGAAGGTTTCGAATCGGATAAACAAGAAGGATTGTTCCCTACCCGTGACCCGGCCGACCTTGTTTTCAAACAGGTAAATGAGGACATTGAAGCAGGACTCAAATTGATGCCGACTTCCGTGAATGACAAAGCCCTGGCTTCTCCGGGATCACTGAACATGCTGAAAGCCGACTATAATCTTTGGATGTATAAGGTACGAAACGGAGGAGAGGCTGCATTAAATAATGCCGGAACGGCTGTAACCGCTGTACTCAATAATTCCGCTTACTCATTGGAATCCGATTTTGCTTCTGTTTTTGAAAACGAAAAAGGCCCTGAAGTCATTTTTGCATGGAGTTATATCCAAGATGAATATACAGGGGGATATCCTGCCGATTACCTCGTTCCCTCCCAATATATTTCTCCGGAATATATCGAAAATCCGGTAAAAGTGGGTAGCCATCAACAGTGGTGCTTCTATACCGAGCAATACAAAACATTCTTAACCGAAAATGGAAATGATCAACGAACTATTGTGAGCTTTGAGACATTCTATGATGACCAAAAGAACGGTACATTCCAATGGGTCAATAAATTTGCCGGTACCTGGCTCAACGGAACTCGTATCTTCGATTCGGATGTGATTGTTTACAGGTACGCAGATGCCATTTTGTTCGATGCGGAAATAAAGAATGCAAAGAACGATCGTCCCGGAGCAGTAACCGCTTTAAATAAAATAGCTAAACGCGCTTACGGAACCGATAATTTCTATTCGTCTTCCTTATCTAAGGAAGAAATTGATAATTCCATCCTGAATGAGCGACTAAAAGAGTTTCCGGCAGAAGGAAAATTATGGTGGGATTATGTCCGGTTTAATGTAGCTTTCAAAAAGAATTCCTATTTAGCCGGGCGGGAAAACGAATTGAATGTACTGCTTTGGCCGGTAGCTGCTGTTTCCATTAACAGAAACCCCAATATTGTACAGACCCCGGGCTATGATAAATGAGATTGGACTAAACAGATAAAATAAACCGGTCATGGGGTATGGTTATTTTTATATTCAACAACCGGAAACCGGTTATTTATCGGCAAGGGGATTGTGGTGTGACAAGTCCCGGACTTTCTTCCGGGACTCGTCGACCGATAAAAAGAAAAAAACCGTTAAAAAGACGAATTTGTTATGCTTTTGGAAAATGCCTCAACAACTAAAAGGATGTGCTTTATTATTGCTCGTTCCTTTGTTTGCTCACGGGAAAAACAATAAAAATATACTTTTTATTGCTATTGATGATTTACGACCTGCACTAGGTTGTTTTGACGATCCGATAGCAAAGACTCCTTGTCTCGATTCGTTTGCCGAAAAGGGAATTGTATTTAAAAACACCTATTGTCAACAGGCCGTCAGCGGACCTTCCAGGGCCTCGTTATTGACCGGACTGTATCCCGATCAAATTGGAGTAACAGATCTGAAAACCCATTTCCGGGAAAAGTGTCCTGACATAATCACTCTTCCGCAGTTCTTTAAAAACAACGGATACCATGCTGCAGGTATCGGTAAGATATTTCATGGAAGCCCCCGAACTCAAGATTCTCTGTCCTGGACGGTTCCTCCTCTCTACAATTTAGCCGGAAAAAAGGAAGAATATCTTCTCCCTCAAAATCAAACGGGAAGGAAAGAAGCGGCAGTGGAAGTACCGGATGCGGACGAACACCGGTTTATTGATGGTAAAGTAACCCGGGAAGCATTAACTGCATTGGAACAATTCGGCAAGTCCGGGACACCTTTTTTCCTGGCTGTGGGATACATAAAACCTCATTTGCCTTTCAGTATGCCCCGTAAATATTGGGAATGGTATGACGATACCGATTTTCGGCCTGTCCATACCCGAGCAAGTAATCTCGCCACCATTCCTTCCATTGCTTTTCATAATTCGGAAGAACTTCGAGGATACACCGATATAAATAATTCCGGAGAATTGGCAGAGGACAAAGCATGGGAATTACTCCGCGGCTATTATGCATGCGTAAGTTTTATCGATGCCCAAATCGGCATGTTGCTGACACAATTAAAAACA
Source organism: Bacteroidales bacterium (assembly GCA_036787725.1). Lineage (GTDB taxonomy): Bacteria > Bacteroidota > Bacteroidia > Bacteroidales > Azobacteroidaceae > DAIQOU01. The sequence continues at coordinate 564 of DAIQOU010000271.1, read as the reverse complement.
ATGAATTTGGACAAGAACACCGTAGTAGTAATATGGGGTGATAACGGATTCCATTGGGGAGAACAAGGTATGTGGTGTAAATCGACCAATTTTGAAGCGGCTTGTAAAGTACCCCTGTTGATATACGATCCGGAGCATTCAGCCGATCCGCAAGTAATTGAAAACCATGTAGAGTTGATAGATATTTATCCCACTTTGTTGGAAATGTGCGGGTTCAATTCCTTGAATCATTTGTCCGGAGAATCCCTGCTCCCGTTGATAACCAATAAAGAAGATGGAAAGGAGCGGGCTTTCAGTCAATTTCCCCGACCTTATAATGCCGTACACTCGTCGACTAATCAAACACATATGGGATATTCGGTACGAGTCCGTGATTGGAGATGCACGTTATGGTATGATATTGTATCCGGAAAAATAACCGATCGGGAGTTGTATTATCTTCCGAATAAAGAGTCGGAACAAAAAAATCTGAGCGGGTTAGTCGAATATTCCCGCCGGGAAAAAGAATTATCTTCTATGATTGAAGCGTTTAAAAATAGAAATTAACAGCAGACCCGCCTGCAA